>NZ_JBQQBY010000006.1:0-268740 GCF_052246385.1 Streptomyces sp. 8N616
CCGGTCGCACCCGCATACGGGAGCGCACGGGAGCGCACCCGCACCGGTCAGTACGACAGCCCGTACCCCATCGGGTACAGCACCTGGGCCGGGTCGTCCGCCCGCGGCACCGGCACCGGCAGCCTGCCGACCGGCTCGGCCCCGCCCGCGACCACCCGCGCCGCGGCCCGCAGTTCCACGTCCGTCCAGGAGTAGGTCGCCAGCGACGCTCCGGCCCCGGAGTCGCCGAGCCGCGCGATGTCGTACGGATTGCGGATCGCGAGGTGCACCACCGGCACGCCGGTGGTCGCGAGTGACGAGACGAGAGTGCGCTGCGAGGAGGTGGCGGACACGTTGTACGTCGTCACCACGACCGCGTCCTTGCCGCGCGCCGCCGCCACCGCCTCGTCGATCTTCGCCTGTGTGGGGCTGGGCTGCGAACCCGTGCTGGTGGACAGCGCGGTGGCCGTGAAGCCCAGCTCGGTCAGGGCCCTGGCGAGGACGGCGGTCGGCGGGCCGCCGGTGCCCGACGGCGGGGCCGGGTCGACACCGGCCACCAGGACGTTCCGGTGCCTGCGCCGGGACAGCGGCAGCAGGCCGTCCCGATTGACCAGCAGCGTCGTGGTGCGCTCGGCGATCCGGTCCGCGGCGGTCAGGTGCGCCCGGGTGCCCACGACACGGTCCACGTCCTTGTCGCTGACGTACGGGTCGCCGAAAAGACCGCGGCGCGCCTTCAGTTCCAGCACCCGGAGGATCGACTCGTCGAGCCGCTTCTCGGCGATCTCCCCGTCCCGTACCGCCTTGAGGACGGCGTTCCAGGCGACGGGCAGATCCGGCGGGTTGAGCAGCTGGTCGACACCCGCCTTGAGCGCGAGCACCGGCACCCGGTCGTCCCCGTACTTCTGCCGTACGCCCGCCATGCCGAGCGAGTCGGTGACCACCACGCCGCCATAGCCGAGCCGTTCGCGCAGGATGCCGGTGAGGATCGGGCGGGAGAGGGTCGCCGGGTCGTCGGCGGGGTCGAGGGCGGGGAACAGCAGGTGGGCCGTCATGATCGAGTCGATACCGGCCTCGATCGCGGCTTTGAACGGCGGCGCGTCGAGCCGCTCCCACTCCTCGGCGCTGTGGGTGATGAGCGGCAGCCCGAAGTGGCTGTCGGTCGCGGTGTCGCCGTGCCCGGGGAAGTGCTTGGCGGTGGCCGCGACCCCGGCGCTCTGGTAGCCCTCCACCTCTGCCGCGACCAGCCTGGCCACGGCCCCCGGGTCGGCGCCGAAGGACCGCACGCCGATGACCGGGTTGGCCGGATTCACATTGACGTCCGCGACCGGCGCGTAGTTCTGCTTGATGCCCAGGGCGGCCAGCTCGGCTCCTGCGATGCGCGCGGCCGTACGGGCGTCCGCGCGCGAGGCGTGCGCGCCCAGGGCCATCGCGCCGGGGAGCAGCGTGGCGGGCGCGCCGACGCGGGCCACTATCCCGTGCTCCTGGTCGGTGGAGATGAGCAGCGGTACGGGCGTGGGCTGGGCGAGCCCGGCCTTCTGGATGCCGTTGGACAGAGCGGCGATCTGGTGGGGGTCGCGGGTGTTGTGCGCCCAGGAGAAGTAGATGATGCCGCCGACGTGGTACTTGGCGATCAGCTCGGCGGCGTTGGAGACACCCAACTCCTTCCGGTTGACCTCGACGTCGGCCGGGTCGGGGTCGGTCGCGGAGTGCCCGTAGACCCGCATGACGAAGAGCTGGCCGACCTTCTCCTCGAGGCTCATCCGGGAGATGAGCCTGCGGAGCCGCTCGCGGTCCGCGGGGGAGAGGGGACTTGCGGCGTGGGCGGCCGGGGCGGTGGCGGCCGCGGTGAGGGAGGCCGCCGCGGTGACGGCGGTGGCGCCGGCCAGGACGGCCCGTCTGGACGGTCGCGGTCTCGGAGCGGTCGTTTCTTCGTGGTGCACGTGCACTCCTTCCGGGAGGAGGTGCGTGGCGGCGGATTGAAGGAAACTTCCAGGAATTGTCGGTGAGACACGGATAGCCGGAAAGTAAGTGCCAGTCAATGGGAAGCGCCGGGCGGGGCGCCTGTCGAGGTGTACGCCGAGGCGCAGGCAGGCTCACTGGGGCGGACGCGGCTCCCCCGGAACGCCCGGCGGGCTCACCGGGACGCCCGGCGGGCTCACTGGGACGTGCGCGGCGTCCGGCGCCGGCTCGGCAGACGCATCGTCAGCAGCTTGGCGCGCGGGGCAAGGCGCCGCACCATCGCGAAGACCGAGTCCGTACGCGACAGGTCCGCGTCCAGCACCGTGAAGAGGTTCACCCCGAGGTAGAAGGTGATCGCCGCGTTGGCCAGGTCGCGGGGCGGGGTCAGCCGGGCGAGCGCGGTGCCGCCGATCACCCGCTCCAGCGTCTCCTCGATGAACGCCAGCCAGGGCTCGGCCCGCTGCGACACCGGCTCGCGCAGCTCGGGCTTGGCGACAGCGGCCGCGACGAGCTCGGAGAAGAGCGTGATGTGGCCGCCTTCGAGGTCGTCGCGGTAGATGCGGGTGGCGGCCTCGGCCAGCTCCTCCAGGGTCTTCACCCCGGCGACCGTGGCGCTGTGCCGGGCCATCCGCTGGGCCGACGACTGGTCCAGGGCGGCGAGCAGCAAGGGGTCGACCCCGCCGAAGTGGTAGAAGACCAGCGCCGAGTTGACCCCCGCCTCCTTGGCGATCGTACGGGCGCTGGTGCCGCCGTAGCCGTGGGTCTTCAGGACCGCTGTCGCCGCCTCGATCAGCCGGTCCTTGGTGTCCGCCGTCATTGACCATCCTCCCGTCGAGCCTTCATCATACGGTTTAATCGAGTGATTAAACCGATCGATGAAAACTGACTGAAGACCGATCAACCAACGGGAAGGCAGGGGGGATCCATGGACGAGGACGACAGTGGGCGGCCGGGGATATCGCGGGAGCGGTGGCTGCTGGGCAGTGTGCTGCTGGTGCTGTTCGCGGCGATGCTGCTCTACAAGGTTCTGCACGCGGGGCGCCTGGAGCAGACCGCCCTCTTCTACGTCGGCCTGCCGGCCTTCATCGCCCTGGCCGTCGTCGGCACGGCCCGGCCCAAGAGCGCGACCGGCACCGCCCTCGCCGGCGTCACCGTCGGGCTCGCGCTCGCCGGGCCGCTGCTCGACGAAGGGGTCGTCTGCCTCGTCATGGCGGCCCCGCTGTTCTACCTGGTGGCCGTGGGCATCGGCCTGATCGTCGACTACGCCGGGCGCAGGGACAACCGCGCGCACGCCTTCGCGGCGCTGCCGCTGCTCGCCGTGCTGGTGCTGGAGGGGACGGGAGCGTACGAACTCCCGCGGGACGGGGCCGCGTCCGTGACCCGTACGGTCGCGGCGAGCCCCGCGTCGTACGAGGCGGCGCTCGCCGCGCCGCCCCGCTTCGCCCCGCCGGAGCCGGTCTTCCTCCGCGGGGTCCCGTTCCCGCGGCCGCGGAAGGCCGAGGGCTCCGGGCTCGACGTCGGCGACCGCCGGACCATCACCTTCAGCCCGCGCAAGTCCCTCGGGATCGGGGCGCGTCCGACGCCGCGCGCGATGCGGCTGGTCGTGGCCGAACGGGCGCCGGGCCGCGTCGTCTTCGACATCGAGCGGGACACCACGCTGGCCCGCTGGCTCGACCTCGGCTCGGCGGAGGCGAGCTGGCGGCCCGCGGCCGGGGGCCGCACGGAGGTCACCTGGACGCTGCGCTACCGCCGCACCTATGACCCGGGCTGGTACTTCGGTCCGCTGCAGAGGTACGGCATGGAGCAGGCCGCGGCGTATCTGTCGGACACCTTCTCCGCAGGAGCCGCGCGATGATCCCGGCGACCTGCCCTGCCCACCCTGTCAGCTCCGGAGAGCCTGGGCGCCCGGCGGCGGGGGAGGGGCGGTCATGAGCGGGGCCGGGGCCGAAGCGGGGGTCGCGCTCGTCCGCGGCGCGTGCCTGTTCGGGCCGCTCGTCGCGACCGCTGTGGCCGCCGGCCTCCGGCCGCCCGGCCTCCGGCCGCCCGGCCGCCGTGCGGTGGCCGCCGCGATTCTGGCCACCGCCTGGAACGCGGTCTGGCTGCCCGCCGTCAACCTCCTTGCCGTCCATATGGGTTGGTGGTCCTTCGCCGCCGAGGGCGGGACGGCCGCCGGGCTGCCGGTCGACCTGCTGATCGGCTGGGCGCTGCTGTGGGGTGCCCTACCCGTGCTCGCGGGCGCCGACCGGCTTCCGCTGCCACTCGTCGCCGCGGGCCTCGCGTGGTTCGACCTGGCCGCGATGCCGCTCGCCGAGCCCGTCGTACGGCTCGGCGGCGGCTGGCTCGCGGGCGAGGCGGTCGCCGTCGCCGCCGTCCTCGTGCCGGGGCTGCTGCTCGCCCGCTGGACGCTGGGGGCGCAGCGGCTCGCCGTACGGGCGGGGATGCAGATGTTGCTCAGCGGCGCCCTGATATTCGCGCTGCCACTCGCCCTCGTCCGCCCGGAGCTGCCCGGCGGCCGCGCCGGGGCGGCGGTCACGGTCCAGCTTCTGGCGGTGCCGCTGCTGCTGGGCGCTGTCGCGGTGCGGGAGTTCGTGCAGCGCGGCGGCGGCACACCCGTCCCGTACGACCCGCCGGCCCGGCTGGTCACCAGCGGCCCGTACGCGTACGTGCGCAACCCGATGCAACTGTCGATCGTGCTCAGCCACGCGCTGCTCGGCCTGATCGCCCGCGACTGGCGGCTCCTCGCCGCCGCGGCCGCCGCCTTCGCCTACGGCGCCGGGCTCGCCGACTGGCACGAGAGCGCCGGGCTGCGCGCCGCGTACGGGGAGCGGTGGACCGCCTACCGCGCCGGGGTGCGGCCCTGGCTGCCCCGCCTGCGGCCCTGGCCGGGCACCGCACCGGCCCGCCTGTACGTGGCGGAAAGCTGCGGTCCGTGCAGCCAGTTCGGCCGCTGGGTCGCCCGGCGGCGCCCAGTCGCGCTGGAACTCGTCCCGGCCGAAGACCATCCGCGGCCGCTGCGCCGCATGACGTACGAGACGGATGACGGGGCCGTCACGGCCGAGGGCGTCGCCGCGCTCGGGCGCATGCTCGGCCATCTGCACCTCGGGTGGGCTGTGCTGGGCTGGCTGCCGGCCGTACCCGGGCTGCGCTGGTTCGGACAGCTCTGCGCGGACGCGCTGGGGGCCGGCCCCCGTGACATCCCGCACCGGGCAGGGGAGTTGGCGGCCACGCGTCCGGCGCGGTGCGACGCAGGTCAGAAACCGGCCGGTCAGAAGCCGGCGGGTCATAAACCGGCCGGTCAGAACCCGACCGGCTCGAGTCCGGCGTTGCGCCAGGTGGTGCCGCGGCGTTCGTGAGCGAAGACCTGCTCGACGGCGTGCGCGATACGAGGGCGGAGTTCCCGCTCCAGCAGGTACAGGCCGAGATCCAGGCCGGATGTGACGCCCGCTCCGGTCACCAGGTCCCCGTTGTCGACAACGCGCGCGTCCACGGCGGTCACCCCGGTGGCGTCCAGCAGGTCCAGGCCGTGGTGGTGCGTCGTGGCGCAGCGGCCTTCGCACGACGGCGGCAGTGGCGCTGCTGCCAGTGTTCAAGGGATTCTCGCCAGCCGCTCCGCACCGCTCTGAGCTGCGTGGATCGCGATGGATCGGCGTACCCGCTCAGGCCGCGAGCCGCGGATAGTGGTCGCGAAGGACGCGGACCGCTTCCCTGATGGCCGGGCGGCGGGCCGCGCCCGGACGCCACATCGCGTAGAGGCGGCGGACCGGCGTCGGGTCCAGGGGCAGCGCGACCGCGCCGTCCGGCAGGCGGTCGCGGCCCAGGCGCGGCACCAGCGCGATGCCGAGACCGGCGGCCACCAGCGCGAGCTGCGTCGAGTACTCGGCCACCTGGTACGCGAGATCCGGCTCGTGCCCGGAGGCGCGCAGCGTCCGTACGAGCCAGTCGTGGCACACCGAGCCCGCTGGCTGGCAGATCCACCGCTGCCCCGCCAGGTCCTCACGCGTCAGCTTCGCGCGCCGCGCCAGCGGGTGCCCTGCCGGTACGACGACGTCCGACGGGTCGTCACCGATCACCGCCCGCTCGACGCCCTCGGGCGCGGGCAGCGGCGAGATGTCCCAGTCGTGCGTCACGGCCAGGTCGATCACGCCCTGGGCCACGAGCCCCGGTGTCATGTGCGGGTCGATCTCCGTGAGACGGGTGTCCAACGACGGGTGGCGCTCGGCGAGTTCGGCCAGCACACCGGGCAGCAGGCCGCGCGCCGCCGTGGCGAACGCCGCCACCAGCAGCCGTCCCGACGGCTGCCCCCGGCGCTCCTCCAGCGTCGTCTCGGCCCGCTCCACGATGGCCAGCAACTGCTCGGCGGTGGCGGCCAACTGCTGGGCCGCGTCGGTCAGGACGACCCCGCGGCCCTGCCGCTCGAGCAGCGTCGTACGGGTCTCCCGCTCCAGTTTCGCGATCTGCTGGGACACGGCCGAGGGCGTGTAGCCGAGGGCGACCGCCGCGGCGCCCACCGAGCCGTGCACGGACACCGCGTGCAGCGCCCGCAGCCGGGACAGATCCAGCATCGGTCCCCCTCCTTCTCCCCGCTCACTTCAGCATTACTGCATCCAATCATGAAGAGATCCGCGCTGGTGCTTCACAGTCACCGGCGGCCATCCTCGGTCCATGCGTCCTGCACACATCGCCCTGGCCGTCCTCGTCGCCGCCGTCTGGGGAGTGAACTTCGTCGTCATCGAGATCGGGCTCGACCACTTCCCGCCCCTGCTCTTCTCCGCGCTGCGCTTCCTGGTGGCCGCGCTGCCCGCCGTCTTCTTCGTACGGCGGCCGCCGGTCGCGTGGCGCTGGCTCGTCGCGGTCGGTGTGGTGCTCGGCGTCGTCAAGTTCGGGCTGCTCTTCACCGGCATGCACCTGGGCATGCCCGCCGGGCTCTCCTCGCTCGTGCTGCAGATCCAGGCGGTGTTCACGGCGGTCGTCGCGGCCGTGGTGCTGGGCGAACGGCCGGGCCGTACGCGCGTGCTGGGCATGGGGGTGGCGCTCGCGGGCATCGCGGTCGCCGCCGTCGACGAGGGCACGTCGGGCCCGATGCTCGGCTTCGTGCTGCTCGTCGCGGCCGCGCTCTTCTGGGGCGTGTCCAACGTCCTCACCCGCATGGCCGCCCCGCCCGACGCACTCGCCTTCATGGTCTGGGTCAGCCTTGTCCCCGTACTCCCGCTGCTCGGCCTCTCCCTGCTCCTGGAAGGTCCGGACGCCGACCTGGAGGCGCTGCGCTCGCTCGACTGGAGCGGCGCGGGGACCATCGTGTACGTCGCCTGGGTCACCACCGTCTTCGGCTTCGGGGCGTGGGGGTTTCTGCTCCGTACGTATCCCGCGTCGTCGGTCGCGCCCTACTCGCTGCTGGTGCCGGTCTTCGGGATGTCGTCGGCGGCGCTGCTGCTCGGGGAGGGGATCAGCCCACTGCGGTGGTGTGCGGCGGCGCTGCTGGTCGGCGGGGTCGCCGTCACGTCCTTCGCGGGGACGGGGAGCTTCGGGCGGAGGGGGCTCACGCGCTCTGGGCTCAGGCGGACTGGGCGAGCAGCCACGACAGATGGTCGCGGGCCGGTTCCAGCAGCGGCGGAAGCTCCGCCGCCTGCGGGTACCAGCGCTTCTCGTACTCCCAGCACAGCCAGCCGTCCCAGCCCGCGCGGCTGAGCAGCTCGATGGTCTCGGCCAGCGGCAGCACGCCCGCGCCGAGCGGCAGCGGGGCCGTGTCGTCCGCGGTGGCGATGTCCTTGACCTGCACATAGCCGAGGTGCGGGGCCAGTACGGCGAAGGTGGCGGCCGGTTCCTCGCCGCCGCGCCAGGGGTGCATCACGTCCCAGATCGCGCCGACGCTGCGGTGGCCCACCAGGCCCAGGATGCGGGCCGCGTCCACGCCGCGGCAGTGCGAGTCATGGGTCTCGAGCAGGAGCCGGACGCCGAGGTCGGCGGCGTGCGGGGCCGCCGCCGCGAGGCGGCGGGCGGCGATCGCGTCCGCCTCCTCCGCGGGCTGGTCACCGCCGCCGGGGAAGACCCGGACGTACGGGGCGCCCAGGTCGCGGGCGAGCGCGGCCAGTTCGGAGAGCTCGTCGATCACGGGCTCGTCGTCGCCGGGCGCGGCCACGCGCGCGTAGCCCGCGACGGTGAGGATCTCCACCCCGGCCGCCTTGAACTGTTCGACGACATCGACGCGTTCCGAGAGCCCGATGCCCGGGTGCACGGGCTCCTCGGGGTGGGCCCGCAACTCCACCCCGTGGAAGCCGCTGCCGGAGGCCAGCCGCACGACGTCCGCGACCGGCATACCGGGCACTCCGAGGGTCGAGAAGGCGAGTTTCACGGCTGCTCCTGGGTGGGGGCTCCGGCAAGCAGTTGCTACGGGCGGACGGATGCCAGCGGACGTATGCAGCGCCCACCCTACGGTCAACCCTGCCGGGCGGCCGCCCCCCGCGCATCCGGGCGGCTTGAACAGGCCACGGCGGGCCGGGGCGGGCGGGGTCCGGGGGCTCACCGGGAGCTCACCGGCAGCTCGAGGCCCGTCGCCCGCCGCCCGAGGTCAGCGCTTGCCGCTCTCGGCCCGCTCGGTGCTCCGGGCCCGCTCGGCGTCGTAACGCCGCTGGGCCGCCAGTACTTCCGGCATGTGCGACTGAACGAGCTCGATCAGCCCGAGCAGCCGCTCGGCGGTCCTGCGCCCGAGCGGGGTGAGGCTGTAGTCGACCCGCGGCGGATTGGTCGGCTGCGCGTCGCGGTGCACGAGGCCGTCGCGCTCGAGGGCATGGAGGGTCTGGGACAGCATCTTCTCGCTGACGCCGTCTACGCGGCGGCGCAGCTCGTTGAAGCGGCACGGGGACTCGCTGAGGGCGCCGAGAGTGAGGCTTCCCCAGCGGCCGGTGACGTGCTCGAGCGTGGAGCGCGAGGGACATGCGCGCTCGAAGACGTCGAACTCGGGGTCATTCATGCGCTGAGCATACGCTTCCACAGCGCTATGCAGCAGTTAGCGCTAACTCTAGGATTGTGCTTTCTCTCAGAAAGTGCTTGGCTTGGGACCAAGGAGGCAGAAGATGAAGATTGGCATCATCGGCGCGGGCAACATCGGCAGCCAGATCGCGCGGCTCGCCGTCGCACAAGGCCACGACGTCGTCATCAGCAACTCCCGGGGCCCGGAGACGCTGCCGCGGCAGCTGTTCGCCGAACTCGGCGACAAGCTCACCGGAGCGACGGCGCGGGAGGCCGCGGAGGCGGGCGAGATCGTCCTCGTCGCCATCCCGCTCAAGAACCACGCCCAGGTCCCGGTCGAACCGCTCGCCGGCAAGGTCGTGATCGACGCCAACAACTACTACCCGCAGCGCGACGGGCAGATCCCCGAGCTCGACGACGAGTCCACCACGACGGCGGAGCTGCTCCAGGCGCACCTGCCGGAGTCCCGCGTCGTCAAGGCGTTCAACCACATCATGGCCGCCGACCTGACGGCCGCCGACCTGACGGCCGACGGCCAGCCGGCCGGCGCGGACCAGCGTCGCGCTCTGATCGTCGCGGGCGACGATCCGGAGGCGCGCAAGGTGGTCGCCGACCTGATCGACTCGTTCGGCTTCGACCCGGTCGACATCGGTCCGCTCGCGGAGGGCTGGCGCATCCAGCGCGACACCCCGGGCTACGTCAAGCGCCTCAACGCACCGGAACTCCGGCAGCAGCTCGCGGAGGCCAAGCGCTACCGGGACATGTGATCACGGCGGTAAGTGATCAGGGCGGTAAGTGCAGGGCGGCAAGTAATCGGCGCGACGAGTGATCACGGCTACGAGTGAGCAGGACCCTTGGGGTCCGGTTCGTGGAGGTCCAGGCGCCAGTCCTGGCCCACGAGATCGGCGCCGTAGCTGTGGTGCGGCTTCTCGGCGATGAGCTGGAAGCCCGCCCGGACGTAGATCTTCCGGGCGGCGGTGAGGACGTCGTTGGTCCACAGGACCAGCTCGCGGTACCCCGCCTCGCGGGCGAAGCGGATGCAGGCCCGGACGAGCCGGTCCCCGATCCCGTATCCGCGGGCGGCGGGGTCCACGAGCAGCAGCCGCAGCCGGGCGGCGCCGGGCGCCGCGTCTCGTACGCACATGACGGAGCCGACCGCCCTTCCGTCCAGCTCGGCGATCCACACCCGCTCCAGCAGCGGGTCGTGGTCCTCGGCGAAGTCGGCGACGATGCGGGCCACGAGCGCCTCGAACCGTACGTCCCACCCGTACTCGGCGGCGTACAGCGCGCCATGCGCCTGCACGATCCACCCGAGATCCCCGGGCCCCGGCTCCCGCAGCCGCACCTCCCCCCTGGCGGGCGCCGGCTCGGTGAGCGTGGAGCGCACGGTGCGCAGGGCCCGGGTCAGCTCCCGGACCTGCGTGCCGTTGCAGCCGAGCAACAGCTCGGCGACGGCCTCCCTGGACCGTTCGGCCAGCTCAGCAGCCGCAGCCCGCCCGGACTCCGTGAGCCGGACCTGCTGGTGGCGCGCGTCCTCCGCGTACCGTTCCCGGGCGATCAGCCCCTGGTCCTCGAAGCGGCCGAGCATCCGGCTCAGATGCGAGGGTGCGAGACCCAGCTCCTCGCGCAGGCGCTGGACGCGCGTGAGGCCGCTCCGGGCGAGCTCGTAGAGGACCCGGGCCTCGCTCAGGGAGTAAGGGGTGCGCAGCTTCTCCGGATAGTCGAGAGCGCCGATGAGCCGGGTGTAGACGCGGTTGAACTCGCGGACTTCTGCCACGGCGGAGTCGAGATCGTTGATCGGGCTCATACGGGTACCCCCTTCACGGACTGGTCGACCCCAATAGTTGCTCTCGGTCAAGCATTTCGGGAAGGGGGTGGTGACCCCGGGGTTCCGGGGCAGCCCGGCCGCAGGATCAGCGTGGGCCCGGCATGCGGTCGACCGCGTCCTTGGCCTCCTTCAGGCCGGCACTCGTGACCTCGCGGTAGACCTTGATGGCTTCGATCTTCTTCCCCTCCTGGACCAGCGCACCGACCCGGTCCAGTGCGGGGTCGGCCTCGCGGATGCCCAGGTGGCCGAGGACCAGATCAACGTCGCGCTCCACGCGGGCGATTCTGCGGTCGATCCGGTCGAGCTTGCGCTCCAGGGCAGCGCCCAGCAGTCCGACGAGGGGGATGAGGAGGTACACCGCTATGTCCATGGTCCGCAGATCCTAGTCACGCGGAACAGCCGCTCACGCGGGGCAGGTTGGACAGCCGCTACGGGAAGCGGGAGACGAAACGGCGCTGCCAGGGTGTCTCAACGGCGCGTGGAGCGTAGTGCTCCCGGACGTAGGCGACCGCCTGGTGGCTGGGCACCCCGTCGAGCACGGCGAGGCAGGCCAGCGCGGTGCCGGTGCGTCCGTGTCCCCCGGAGCAGGCGACCTCTACGCGCTCGGCTCCAGCACGTACCCATGCCTCGCGCAGCGCGTCGGCGGCTGCGGGGCGGTCGGAGGGGAGCCAGAAGTCGGGCCAACGAAGCCATCGGTTTTCCCAGGTCACGGGCGGTGGCCGACGGCCCAGCAGATAGAGCGCGAAGGCGGGCTGCGGGCCCTGCGGGAGCGGGTGTCGCAGTCCCCGGCCCCGGATGAGCCGGCCCGACGGCAGACGCAGCACACCCGGCGTCGTGGGCTCCCATGTCGCGGTCACGGCGCGAGCGTAGCGCCTCATCATCGGGGGTGCTGCGCGGTCACAGCACTATGCGGCCGGCGGCGGAGCCGTGGACGCGCGGGCCATCAGATCGGCACGGATCGTCGCCAGGCCCCCCGGCGGCGGGGTCTCGCGGCCCATCGCAAGCCGTCCCGCCCTGGCCCCCGCCTCGTGCAGCGGCAGCCGTACGGTCGTGAGCGCGGGTACCGCGTCCACGCTGAAGGGCAGGTCGTCGAAGCCGGTGACCGAGACGTCCTCCGGTATGCGCAGGCCGCGGTCGCGCAGGGCCGCGCAGACGCCCAGCGCGATCGAGTCGTTGGCGGCCGCGATCGCGGTCAGGTCCGGGCTGCGGCGCAGGAGTTCGAGGGCCGCGTCGTAGCCGGAGGCGCGGTCGTACAAGCCGTGAACGGTCAGCCGCTTCGCGCCCTCGGCGAGCCCGGCCGCGGCGAGGGCGGCGAGGTGGCCCTCGAGACGGTACCGCGTCGTGGTGCGGTCGGCGGGGCCCGCGATGTAGCCGATCCGGCGGTGGCCCAGCGCGAGCAGGTGCTCGGTCAGGCGCTGGGCGCCGCCCTGGTTGTCGAAGGCGAGCGTGACGGCGGCGGGCGGCGCCTCGCCGTCCGCGCCGGGGGCAGCCGTCAGCGGCGGGCGGCCGCAGAGGACGACCCGCGTCCCCGCCGCCGAGAGCCGGCCGAGCTTCGCCGTCACGGCCGCGGCGTGCTCCGGGTCCTCGACCGCGCCACCGGTCAGCACGACCGCGGCGGCGCGCTGCCGCTGGAGCAGGGTGAGATAGGTGAGTTCGCGCTCGGGCGAGCCGCCGGTGTTGCACACCACGGCCAGCTTCTCGCCGCCCCTGCCGTTGGGCAGCCGACCGCCGATCTCGGACTGGACGGCGCCGGCGATGATGCCGAAGAAGGGGTCGGCGATGTCGTTGACGAGGATGCCGACCAGGTCGGATGTGGCGGCGGCGAGCGCGCTCGCGGGGCCGTTCAGCACGTAGTCCAGCTCGTCGACCGCGCGCAGCACGCGGGCCCTGGTCGCCTCCGAGACGGGGTAGTTGCCGCTGAGCACGCGGGAGACCGTGGCCGACGAGACCTGGGCGCGGGCCGCCACATCCGCCAGGGTCACTGCCATCTCTTCCTCCGCCTGGTGAGTGCCGTGAGTGGTGCGGACGGTCGTGCGCGAAGGCCCCCTGTTTTCAAGCGCTTCGACTGCCCGGACACATGCTCTCACTTCGTGTGACAAGTGGTGGAGGGGTTGCGCTTCCTACTGCACGCCCCCTTGTCCAGACATGTGAGTTGTCTCTGGAGCTTCTTCTCGACAAGCGCTTTCCATCGCCGTCGAAGCAACGTATCCCATGCCCGTGGCCCACCGACGTCCGCTCCGGGACCGCTGGGCCCACCCGCCTCTCGATCCCCACGAGCCCGCGCGCCGCTGTCGCCCGGCTGTCAGCGCTTTCCAGGTACTGGCCGGCGGCGAGACCGGCGGTACCGCGGTACATGGGGGCCTCGGTGCTGCGGGCGGGCAGCGACGAAGTCGAAATGGACACCTCCGCATTTGTTGCGCTCACAACGGCCGTGACGATGGGGAGTTCGTGTCGTTGGTCGGGCCCCGCCGGGGCCGCGGCTGCCGGGTCCCTGCCGGGGCACGGCCGGAGCGGGTCCGGTTCCGCCGGAGGGCTCGGTGAGGGTCGGCCAACCCCACCGGGGCAACTGCTCGCGTGCCCCGGCCTCTTGAAGCGCAACAGCTCCGCAGGCTAGCTTTCCGACGGAAAGCGCTTGCTGCGCCGTGCGCTGCCCGACGCTCGACGCCCGACCTCCGCGCACGCCCGCCACGCCAGAGGGGGAGCACCCACGTGAGACGTAAGACCGTGCGGATCGCCATGAACGGCGTGACCGGTCGGATGGGCCACCGGCAGCACCTCGTACGCTCGATCCTCGCCATCCGCGAGCAGGGCGGCCTGGATCTGGGCGGCGGCGTCGTGCTGTGGCCCGAGCCGGTTCTCGTCGGGCGCCGCGCGCACGTCCTCAAAGACCTCGCAGAGCGCCACGGCCTGGAGCACTGGACCACCGACCTCGACGCCGTGCTCGCCGACCCGGCCACGGACGTCTACTTCGACGCCCAGGTCTCCTCCGCCCGCGAGACAGCGGTGCAGAGAGCGATCGCCGCGGGCAAGCACGTCTACTGCGAGAAGCCGACGGCCACCGGCCTCGGCGGCGCGCTCGAGCTCGCCCGGCTCGCCGCACGCGCCGGGATCAAGCACGGTGTCGTCCAGGACAAGCTCTTCCTCCCCGGCCTGCTCAAGCTGAAGCGGCTGATCGACGGCGGCTTCTTCGGCCGGATCCTGTCGGTGCGCGGCGAGTTCGGCTACTGGGTCTTCGAAGGCGGCTGGCAGGAGGCCCAGCGGCCCTCCTGGAACTACCGGGCCGAGGACGGCGGCGGCATCGTCAGGGACATGTTCCCGCACTGGGAGTACGTCCTGCACGGCCTGTTCGGCGCCATAAGGACCGTGCAGGCGCACGTCACCACCCACATCCCGGCCCGCCGGGACGAGGAGGGCAGGCTCTACGCCGCGACGGCCGACGACGCGGCATACGCGATATTCCAGCTCGACGGCGGGGCGGTCGCCCAGATCAACTCCTCCTGGACGGTCCGGGTCAACCGCGACGAGCTGGTGGAGTTCCAGGTCGACGGCACGGAGGGCTCCGCGGTCGCCGGTCTCCGCAACTGCCGCGTACAGCACCGCTGCACGACCCCCAAGCCCGTCTGGAACCCCGACCTCCCGGCCACCGAGCGCTTCCGCGAGCAGTGGCAGGAGGTCCCGGACAACGCCGACTTCGACAACGCCTTCAAGGCGCAGTGGGAGCTGTTCCTGCGGCACGTGGCGCTCGACGAGCCGTGGAGCCAGGACCTGCTCGCGGGCGCCCGCGGGGTGCAACTCGCGGAGCTCGGCCTCAGATCCGCGGCGGAGGGGCGCCGCCTGGACGTCCCGGAGCTGAAGCCGTGACGATCCGACTCCCCGGCGCCCGCGGCGCGTTGCGCACCTACGAACCGCGGCGCGAGCCCGCACCGTACGCCCGCGCCGCCCCGGCCGCCCGCCCGCAGAGCGCACCGGCCTCCCGTACGGTCTTCTCCGCCGCGCACGTCGTCGCCGACCCCTTCGCCGACACCACACCCGACGGGCCCGCCGCCCTCGACTGGGACGCCACGCTCGCCTTCCGCCGCCACCTGTGGTCCCACGGGCTCGGTGTCGCCGAGGCGATGGACACCGCCCAGCGCGGCATGGGTCTGGACTGGGCCGCCGCCGCCGAGTTGATCCGCCGCTCGGCGGCCGAGGCGAGGGCCGTCGGCGGCCGTATCGCCTGCGGGGCCGGGACCGACCAGCTCACCCCAACCGCCGCGGGCCTGGCCGAGGTACGGGCGGCGTACGAGGAGCAGCTCGCGCTCATCGAGGACGCCGGTGCGCAGGCCATCCTGATGGCCTCCCGCGCGCTCGCCGCCACCGCCCGGGGCCCCGAGGACTACCTCGAGGTCTACGGCCATCTGCTGCGCCAGGCCGCCGCGCCCGTCATCCTCCACTGGCTCGGCCCGATGTTCGACCCGGCCCTCACCGGCTACTGGGGCAGCGAGGACCTCGACGCCGCGACCGCTGCCCTCCTGGAGGTCATCGCCGCGCACCCCGACAAGGTGGACGGCGTCAAGGTCTCCCTGCTCGACGCCCGGCGGGAGACCCGCCTCCGCCGCCGCCTCCCGGACGGCGTGCGCTGCTACACCGGCGACGACTTCCACTACCCCGAGCTGATCGAGGGCGACGAGCACGGTTTCAGCCACGCCCTGCTCGGCATCTTCGACCCGCTCGGCCCGCTCGCCGCCGAGGCCGTACGCGTCCTCGACACTGGCGACACCCAGGGCTTCCGCGAGCTCCTCGACCCCACGGTCGAGCTGTCCCGGCACCTCTTCCAGGCCCCGACCCGCTTCTATAAGACAGGTGTCGTCCTGCTGGCCTGGCTGTCGGGGCACCAGTCGCACTTCACGATGGTGGGCGGCCTCCAGTCCGCCCGGTCCCTGCCCCATCTGGCGCGGGCGTACGAACTGGCCGACGGGCTCGGCCTGTTCCCCGACCCGGCGCTGGCCGAGGCCCGGATGAAGTCCCTGCTCGGCCTCCAGGGGGTGCTTCAGTGACTCCGGTGAAGGGGGGTGGTCTGGCGAGGCTGAGCCTCAATCAGGAGACCATCAGGCAGTGGTCCCTGCCCGAACTCGTCGAGGGGTGCGCCCACGCGGGCGTGCCGGGCGTCGGGCTGTGGCGCGCGCCGGTCCAGCAGTACGGGCCGGGGCGCGCGGCCCGGCTCGTACGGGACGCGGGCCTGGCGGTCACGAGCCTGTGCCGCGGCGGCTTCTTCACCGCGGCCGACCCGGCCGGGCGGGCGGCCGCGCTCGACGACAACCGGGCGGCCGTCGACGAGGCCGCGGTGCTCGGCACGGAGACCCTGGTCCTGGTCTCGGGCGGGCTCCCGGAGGGGAGCCGCGACCTGGCAGGGGCCCGGGAGCGGATCGCGGACGCGCTGGTGGAGTTGGCACCCTACGCCGCCGAGCGGGGCGTACGGCTGGCGATCGAGCCGCTGCACCCGATGTACGCCGCGGACCGCTGCGTGGTCTCGACCCTCGCGCAGGCGCTCGACCTGGCGGAGCGCTTTCCCGCGGGTCAGGTGGGCGTGGTCGTGGATACCTACCACCTGTGGTGGGACGACACGGTGGCCGCGCAGATCGAACGCGCGGGGCGCGGCGGCCGTATCGCGGCTTTCCAGCTCGCCGACTGGGTGACGCCGCTGCCGGAGGGCGTGCTGCTGGGGCGCGGGCAGCTGGGGGACGGCTGCGTGGATCTGCGCTGGTTCCGGGAGCGGGTCGACGCGGCAGGCTACGGCGGGCCGGTCGAGGTCGAGATCTTCAGCCCGGGGCTCTGGGCGCGCGACGGGGCCGAGTTGCTGGCGGAGATCGCGGAGCGCTACGTGACGCACGTGCTCTAGCCGGGGGGTACGGCCGGGGCGAGGCGGCCGGGGCGAGGCGGCCAAGGGCGCCGGGTTTCCGTCGATCAGTTACGGGCCCGGCGGCGCTCGGCGACGACCGACAGCACGACCGGGAGCAGGAGCTCGAGCGCCCGGGTGACGGAGTCGAGCGACAGCCCGGTCCGCGCTGCCACGGCCTCGGCGGTGGGGGCGGTGATCCGGTCGAGGACACCGGCCAGCGTGCCGTCGCCGATCGTGCCGGGGACGACGGAGACGGTGGCCTCGACGACCCCGCGGGCACCGCCGGCGTCGGTGCCGAGTTCCCCCGCGAGCTCCTGGATGCGGTCGTCGCCGAGCTCGGCCAGCACATCCCTCAGCAGAGATTCGTCCCTCATGGGTCAAACGCTACGGCGCGGGTGTGACGTCGGCACGTCGAGTAACGGAACAGTAACTGCCGGAATCCGTGCAACCCTTCCGGACCCTGGCGGGTCGTACAGGGCGTCAAGCTTCCTGTGGAGGGCCCGAGGGGGGATTCCGGGAGGCTTGGGGTGGGGGGACCCGCGAGGGGGCCCGGCCAGGGGGCCGGGCCCCCTCGGTTGTGTGCCCGCCCCGGCGTCCGCTCACGGTGCGGGGACCTCCTCCGCCGCGGGGAAGGACTCCTGCGCCCCGGCCCGCGTCACCGCCGCGGCCCCGACCCGTACGGCGAACCGTACGGCTTCCTCCAGGCCGTCACCGGCCGCGAGCCGCCAGGCCAGCGCCCCGGTGAAGGCGTCGCCCGCGCCCGTGGTGTCCACGGCCTCCACCGGCGGGCTCGGCACCCGCAGGGCCTCCCCGTCGCGGCCGGCCACGAGTGCTCCCCCGGCGCCCAGGGTCACGACCACGGAGCGGGGCCCGCGCTCCAGCAGCGCGGACGCCCAGGCCTCGGGCTCGGACGCGGCGGCGGCCGCGTGGCCGCGCAACAGGAAGCGGGCCTCGTGCTCGTTGGCCACCAGGGGGTCGCAGGCGGCCAGGACTGCGGCGGGCAGCGGTGCGGGCGGCGAGGGGTTGAGGACCACCCGGGTGCCCGCCGCCCGGGCCGCCCGTACGGCCGCCGCCACCGTCGCCGGCGGGATCTCCAGCTGGAGGGAGACCACGCGGGCGGCGGCGAGCAGCGCACCCGCGTCCGTCACGTCGCCGGGCGTGAGGCGGGTGTTGGCGCCGGGGGAGACCACGATGCTGTTGTCACCGGCGGGATCCACCGTGATGAGCGCGACGCCGGTGGGGGCGCCGCCGGTCATCACGCCCGCCGTGCCGACGCCCGCCGCGCGCAGCGACTCCAGCAGCAGACGGCCGTGGGCGTCGTCGCCCACGCGCGCGAGGAGCGCCGTACGGGCGCCGAGGCGGGCGGCGGCGACGGCCTGGTTGGCGCCCTTGCCGCCCGGGTGGACGGCCAGGTCCGAGCCGAGGACGGTCTCGCCGGCCGCAGGGCGGCGGTCGACACCGATCACCAGGTCGGCGTTGGCCGAGCCCACGACCAGCAGGTCGTACGTGTCCATGCGCTGAGCCCTCTCTCTGATCGCCTGCCCGCTTGATCCACCTGCCCGGTGGATTCGCCTGATCCGCGGGGCAGGTTATCCACAGGCCGACCGCGCTGTCGGTCTGCGGCGATAACGTCGGGGCATGGTGCAGCTTGCCGTGGTCGAAGGGGTCCTGGAGCGGATCACCTATGCCAATGAGGAGAACGGCTACACGGTCGCCCGGGTCGACACGGGCCGGGGCGGCGGCGACCTGCTGACCGTGGTCGGCTCGCTGCTCGGCGCGCAGCCGGGCGAGTCGCTGCGCATGGAGGGCCGCTGGGGCTCCCACCCGCAGTACGGCCGCCAGTTCACGGTCGAGAACTACACGACGGTGCTGCCCGCCACGGTCCAGGGAATCCGGCGCTATCTCGGCTCCGGACTGATCAAGGGCATCGGGCCGCGGATCGCCGAGCGGATCGTCGACCACTTCGGCATCGACACGCTCGACGTCATCGAGGAGGAGCCCAAGCGGCTCATCGAGGTCCCGGGCCTGGGCCCGAAGCGTACGAAGCTGATCGGCGCGGCCTGGGAGGAGCAGCGGGCCATCAAGGAGGTGATGGTCTTCCTCCAGGGCGTCGGCGTCTCCACCTCCATCGCCGTCCGGATCTACAAGCGTTACGGCGACGCCTCGATCTCGGTGGTGAAGAACGAGCCGTACCGGCTGGCGGCCGACGTCTGGGGCATCGGCTTCCTGACCGCCGACCGCATCGCGCAGGCCGTCGGCATCCCGCACGACAGCCCCGACCGGGTCAAGGCGGGCCTGCAGTACGCCCTTTCGCAGTCGGCCGACCAGGGCCACTGCTACCTGCCCGAGGAGCAGCTCATCGCGGACGCGGTGAAGCTGCTCCAGGTCGACACCGGGCTCGTCATCGACTGCCTGGGCGAACTGGCCGCGGATGATGAGGGCGTGGTCCGCGAGACCGTCCCCGGAGGGGAGCACGGAGAGCCGGTCACCGCGGTCTATCTGGTCCCGTTCCATCGCGCCGAGATCTCCCTCGCGGGACAGCTGCTGCGGTTGCTGCGCACCGAGGAGGACCGGCTGCCCGCCTTCCGGGGAGTGGACTGGGAGAAGGCCCTGGCGTGGCTGGCGGACCGTACGGGCGCGGACCTGGCGCCGGAGCAGCAGGAGGCCGTCAAGCTGGCCCTGAGCAGGAAGGTCGCGGTGCTGACGGGCGGCCCGGGCTGCGGCAAGTCGTTCACCGTACGGTCCGTGGTCGAGCTCGCGCGGGCCAAGAAGGCCAGGGTGATCCTGGCGGCCCCGACCGGCCGGGCGGCCAAGCGGCTGTCCGAGCTGACCGGAGCCGAGGCCTCCACCGTCCACCGGCTGCTGGAGCTCAGGCCCGGCGGCGACGCGGCCTACGACAAGGACCGGCCGCTGGACGCCGACCTGGTGGTGGTCGACGAGGCCTCGATGCTCGACCTGCTGCTGGCGAACAAGCTGGTGAAGGCCGTGCCGCCGGGGGCGCATCTGCTGATGGTGGGGGACGTGGACCAACTCCCGTCCGTGGGCGCGGGGGAGGTGCTGCGTGACCTGCTGGCGCCGGACAGCCCGGTCCCCGCCGTCCGGCTGACCCGGATCTTCCGCCAGGCGCAGCAGTCGGGCGTGGTGACGAACGCTCACCGCATCAACTCCGGGGCGCCGCCCATTACTCACGGACTGCCGGACTTCTTCCTGTTCGCCGAGGACGACACGGAGGAGGCGGGGCGGCTGACGGTCGATGTGGTGGCCCGCCGCATTCCGGCGAAGTTCGGTCTCGACCCGCGCCGGGACGTGCAGGTTCTCACCCCCATGCACCGCGGGCCCGCCGGGGCCGGGACGCTCAACGGGCTGCTCCAGGAGGCCGTCACACCCGCCCGCCCCGACCTGCCGGAGCGCCGCTTCGGCGGCCGTGTCTTCCGCGTCGGCGACAAGGTCACCCAGATCCGGAACAACTACGAGAAGGGGGCCAACGGCGTCTTCAACGGCACCGTCGGTGTCGTGACCTCCCTGAACACCGTGGACCAGCGGCTGACCGTCCTGACCGACGAGGACGAGGAGGTGCCGTACGACTTCGACGAACTGGACGAGCTCGCCCACGCGTACGCCGTGACGATTCACCGGTCGCAGGGCAGCGAATATCCGGCCGTGGTGATCCCCGTCACCACCGGTGCCTGGATGATGCTTCAGCGCAACTTGCTCTATACGGCGGTGACGCGGGCGAAACGCCTGGTCGTGCTGGTTGGATCGCGCAGGGCGCTGGGGCAGGCGGTGCGCACGGTCTCGGCGGGCAGGCGCTGCACGGCCCTGGATCACCGGCTCAGCGGGGCCGCCGGGATGGGTACCCGAGCCCCACGCGTTTCCTAAAAGAGGCGAAGAGGAGCAGGATGGGCCCGCACGCGCGGCACTGCGTGCCATCCGTGGGCCTTGCGGCCGACCCCGAGTGCACGGCCCCGTGCCAAATGGGGGAAGCTGGAGATAGTCAGGGCACCTCGAAAAAGAGGCACAACGTCGGTGAGGGAAGACGTGAGCGACAACTCTGTAGTACTGCGGTACGGGGACGACGAGTACACCTACCCGGTGGTCGAGAGCACCGTCGGTGACAAGGGCTTCGACATCGGAAAGCTCCGAGGCCAGACCGGTCTGGTGACCCTGGACAGCGGTTACGGCAACACCGCCGCGTACAAATCGGCCATCACGTACCTCGACGGGGAGCAGGGCATCCTGCGCTACCGCGGTTACCCGATCGAGCAGCTGGCCGAGCGCAGCACCTTCCTCGAGGTCGCGTACCTGCTGATCAACGGCGAGCTGCCCACCGTCGACGAGCTGGCGAGCTTCCGCGAGCAGATCACCATCCACACGCTGCTGCACGAGGACGTCAAGCGGTTCTACGACGGCTTCCCACGCGACGCGCACCCGATGGCCATGCTGTCCTCCGTGGTCAGCGCCCTGTCGACGTTCTACCAGGACAGCCATAACCCGTTCGACGAGCAGCAGCGCGACCTGTCGACCGTCCGGCTGCTCGCCAAGCTGCCGACCATCGCGGCATACGCGTACAAGAAGTCGGTCGGCCACCCGTTCGTCTATCCGCGCAACGACCTCGGCTACGTCGAGAACTTCCTGCGCATGACGTTCTCGGTGCCGGCCGCCGAGTACGACCTCGACCCGATCGTGGTCAGCGCCCTGGACAAGCTGCTCATCCTGCACGCCGACCACGAGCAGAACTGCTCGACCTCGACGGTGCGCCTGGTGGGCTCCTCGCAGGCGAACATGTTCGCCTCGATCTCCGCGGGCATCAGCGCCCTGTGGGGGCCGCTGCACGGCGGCGCCAACCAGTCGGTGCTGGAGATGCTCGAGGGCATCCGCAACTCCGGCGGCGACGTCGACACCTTCATCCGCAAGGTGAAGGACAAGGAAGACGGCGTGAAGCTGATGGGCTTCGGGCACCGCGTCTACAAGAACTTCGACCCCCGGGCGAAGATCATCAAGGCCGCGGCGCACGACGTCCTCTCGGCGCTCGGCAAGTCCGACGAGCTGCTCGACATCGCCCTCAAGCTCGAGGAGCACGCGCTCGCCGACGACTACTTCGTCTCCCGCAAGCTCTACCCGAACGTGGACTTCTACACCGGTCTGATCTACCGGGCCATGGGCTTCCCGACCGAGATGTTCACCGTGCTCTTCGCGCTCGGCCGGCTCCCCGGCTGGATCGCCCAGTGGCACGAGATGATCAAGGAGCCGGGCTCCCGTATCGGCCGCCCGCGCCAGATCTACACCGGCATCGTCGAGCGCGACTTCATCCCGGTCGAGAAGCGCTGAGGTCACCGCTTCGGATCCGGACCGCTCGCGGGATCCGGACCCCTCGCTGAGCGGACCCCTCGCGGAACTCGCGCAACTCGCGGAAGCTGCGGAATGCGGAAAGCGCCCCGCCCGATCGATCCCCCCACGGGTCGATCAGCGGGGCGCTTCCCTTTCCCGGTTCGGATTCCCCCCACGGGATCCGGCCGGGCGTCTGCTGGCCACAAAGTTCGCGGGTACGCCCGTGCGACTGCCGGGACCCGTACGGTCGGGAGGGCCGCTCAAAGCTCCCCGCGCACGTGCCCCGGCCACGCACAAACCCAGTCCGTCCCCCAAGACGAACCCGGTCTTGCTGATGCCTCACCCCGCCGGGAGTGTGGCATCGCAATGGTTAGACTCGCGACCCCCCAAGATGGTTACGTTGCCAACTCTGTGATCTGGGTCTCTTGCCATAAGTGCACCAATACGGGCAAGAGCCCCGATCTGAAGATCGAGGCCCCTGCGTAAGAGTGCTGTGACCCATGTGGGGATTATGTAAAAGTCTCGGGGCTCTGTGAAGGTGCCCGACTCATCTGAAATTTCGGAGCCGGAGGCTGTTGGTCACGACGAAGACCGACGAGAAGGCCATCGCGGCCCCGGCGATCATGGGGTTGAGAAGCCCGGCGGCGGCCAGCGGCAGGGCGGCGACGTTGTAGCCGAACGCCCAGAAGAGATTGCCCTTGATCGTCGTCAGCGTCCTGCGGGAGAGCCGGATCGCGTCCGCCGCCACCCGAAGATCACCCCGTACGAGCGTCAGGTCGCCGGCCTCGATCGCCGCGTCCGTGCCCGTGCCCATGGCCAGGCCCAGGTCCGCGGCCGCCAGCGCCGCCGCGTCGTTGACGCCGTCGCCGACCATGGCGACGACCCGGCCCTCGCCCTGCAGCCGCCGCACGGCGTCGACCTTCTCCTCGGGCAGCATCTCGGCCATGACCTCGCCGATGCCCACCGCCCGGGCCACCGACTCGGCCACGGCCCGGTTGTCGCCGGTCAGCAGCACGGGAGTCAGGCCGAGCCGGCGCAGCTCGGCCACCGCCTCGGCGCTCGACTCCTTGACGGCGTCGGCGACGGTGAGCACGCCCCGGGCGCTGCCGTCCCAGGCGACGGCCACGGCCGTACGACCCTCCGCCTCGGCCTCGGTCATGGCGGCGGCCAGCCGCTCCGGCAGCTCGACCGACCTCTCCTCGAGGAGCCTCCGGCGGCCGACGAGCACCTTCTGGCCGTCGACGACGCCCTGGACGCCGAGACCGGCGACGTTCTCGAAGCTCTGCGGAGTGGGCAGCGGTCCCACGCGCTCGAGGGCGGCCGCGGCGATCGCGCGGGCGACCGGGTGCTCGGAGGCGTGTTCGAGGGAGCCCGCGAGCCGCAGCAGTTCGCGTACCCCGGCCTCGCGTACCCCGGCCTCGTCCTGTCCCCCGGCCTCGTCCTGTCCCGCGGCCTCGTCCCGTACCCCGGCCTCGTCCTGTCCTGCGGCCCCGTCCGTTCCGTCGTCTCCACCGGCCGTGAGGACGTCCTGCAGGGTCATCCTCCCGGTGGTCACGGTGCCGGTCTTGTCCAGCACGACGGTGTCCGCGCGGCGCGTGGACTCCAGGACCTCCGGGCCCTTGATGAGGATCCCGAGTTGCGCGCCCCGGCCCGTACCGACCATGAGCGCGGTCGGCGTGGCCAGGCCGAGGGCGCACGGGCAGGCGATGATCAGCACCGCCACGGCGGCGGTGAAGGCCGCGGTCATGTCGTCGGTGGCCAGCAGCCAGACCGCCGGCGTGGCCAGCGCGACGAGCAGCACGGCGGGCACGAAGATCCCCGAGATCCGGTCGGCGAGCCGCTGCACCTGCGCCTTGCCGCTCTGGGCGTCCTCGACGAGCCCGGCCATGCGCGCCAGTTGCGTGTCCGCCCCGACCCGGGTGGCCTCGACGACCAGGCGCCCCGAGACGCCGACCGTGCCACCGGTCACGCCGTCGCCCGCGGACACGTCCAGCGGCACCGACTCGCCGGTCAGCATCGAGGCGTCCACGGCCGATTCGCCCTCGATCACGCGACCGTCCGTGGCGATCTTCTCGCCGGGGCGTACGACGAACCGGTCGCCGACCGTCAGCCGTGCGACGGGGATCCGCTCCTCGTGGCCGCCGGGGCGGAGCACCGACACGTCCTTGGCGCCGAGTTCCAGCAGGGCGCGCAGGGCGGCGCCCGCCCTGCGCTTGGACTTCGCCTCCAGGTAGCGGCCGAGCAGGATGAAGGCGGTCACCCCGGCCGCGACCTCGAGGTAGATCGTCGACGACCCGTCCGTACGGGAGACGGTGAGGTCGAAGCCGTGCCGCATGCCGGGCATCCCGGCGTGGCCGAAGAACAGCGCCCACAGGGACCATCCGAAGGCGGCCAGCGTGCCGAGGGAGACGAGGGTGTCCATGGTGGCCGCGCCGTGCCGCGCGTTGGTCCACGCGGCCCGGTGGAAGGGCAGTCCGCCCCACACAACGACCGGCGCGGCCAGGGTCAGGGACAGCCACTGCCAGTTGTCGAACTGCAGGGTGGGCACCATGGCCATGAGGACCACGGGCGCGGCCAGCAGCAGCGTGACCAGGAGCCGCTGCCGCAGGGCTCCGGCCTCACCCTCGTCGTCGGCCGGGGGGCGCGCGCCGTCCGCGGGCGCACCGGCGGCGGGCGGAGTGGACGGTTCCGGCTCGGGCGGCGGGGGCGGGACGGCCGTGTAGCCGGTCCTCTCCACAGTGGCGATGAGGTCGGCGACTTCGAGCCCGGCCCCGTACGACACCACGGCCTTCTCGGTGGCGAAGTTGACCGTGGCGGTGACGCCGTCCATGCGGTTGAGCTTCTTCTCGACGCGCGCGGCGCAGGACGCGCAGGTCATGCCGCCGATGGTGAGCTCGATCCGCGAGGCGTCCGGGCCTGAGTCGCCCGCAGTCGCCGAGGGCGAGGGGGATGGCGAAGGAGCCGGAACCGTACTGGTCATGGCGGTTCCTAGGAGGCCGGGCCGGCGAACTCGTAACCGGCCTCGTCGACGGCGGCGCGTACGGCCTCATCGGCCAGTGGGGCCGCGGAGACCACGGTGACCAGCCCGGTCGCGGCGACGGCCCTGACGGACGCCACCCCCTCGACGGCGGAGATCTCTTCGGTCACGGCTCCCTCGCAGTGGCCGCATGTCATGCCCTTGACCCGGTAGGTGGCAGTGACGGGCCCGGTCGTGCTCTCGGTGCTCATGGGAAGCTCTCCTTGCGCTTGCGGGTTGTAGGGGGTGTATCGCGCTTCGGTGTTCCCACTGTACCCCTAGGGGGTATGTGTTCCGGGCGGGCCGCACGGCGACCGCGGGTAGGCTTTGTCATATCCAGTCGGCATCTGTCGGCTTCGTCCCACGGGCGTGGCGCAGGTGGTGCGGCTCCTCGGCGAGGGGCGGCCCTCATGGAAGTGCTGTGGATCTACGGTCTGTTGGCGCTCACGACTGCCCCGCCGCTCCTGCCCAACTCCGGACTCCTGGTGGCCGCGGGCGTCCTCGCCTCGCGCGGCAGTCTGGACCTCGCGCTCGTGCTGCTCGTGGTCGCGGGCAGCGCGCTCCTCGGCGACCTGCTCATGCACGCCACGGGGCGGCGGTTCAGCAGCCCCGTGCAGGGCTGGATGGGACGCAATCGCAGGCGCCGGGCCCTGCTGGAGTGGCTGGCTCTGCGAATCGAGCGGCACGGCGTGCCCTTCGTGGCCGCCGTACGCTTCCTGCCCAGCGGGCGTCTGGTCGGCGGTCTCGCGGCAGGCGTGGTGCGCTACCCGGCGCGGCGCTACCTGATCGGCGCGGGCATCGCCGAGGCGATCTGGGCGACGTACTCGGTGGGGCTCGGCTATCTCGGCAGCGCGGCGGCGGGCGAGCCGCTGTACGCCGCGGCCATCGGCATAGGGGTCTCGGCGGTGGTGGCCGGGGCCGGCGGGCTGATTCAGGCGGCCGTGCGGGGGCGGCGGAGTCCGGCCGCGGGTCAGGGCTTCCGGGAGGCGGCACCGGTGGCGCCGGGGGCCCCGGCAGACCAGGGGGCCTCGGCGCCCCCGGCAGACCCGGCGGCCTCGGGTACCCCGGCAGACCCGGCGGCTGATGAGCCCTCGGCGGGCCCGCAACTCTCGCCTGCCTCCGAGCCCTCGGTGCCGAGGACGGGTGCGAGGTAGCGGTAGAGGGATGCCTTGAGCTCCGCGACGTACGCGTCCCGCTCGGCGCCCTCGTGGGCGAGGACGAGTTCCAGGCCCGCCTTGAACAGCGCGAACGCCATCGCGGCGGTACGGGCCCGCTGGTCGGCCGGCAGTTCGGGGACGTAGAGGGAGATCATGTCGTCGACGCGGGCGAGCAGTGAATCGTGCAGCGCGTCGTGATCCTCGACGATCCTGCCGGGGATGTCGGAGCTCTTGATGAGGGCGAGGAACGCGGGGTTCTGGCAGTTGAACTCGATGAGCGGGTCGAGGATCGCGTCCAGCATCCCGGGCAGCGGCAGCGCGGCGTTGGCCTCGGTGAAGACCTGGCTGTGCGCTTCGCGCATCTCGTGGTTGAAGCGCTCGCCGAGCTCTACGGCGATGGCTTCCTTGTTGGGGAAGAACTGGTAGAGCGTGCCGGGCGAGACGCCGGCCTCGCGGGCGATGGCGTTGGTGCTGGCGGCGGTGTAGCCGACCTTGCAGAACACGCTGGCCGCGGCTTCGAGCAGCTGCGCCATGCGGCGCTCGCCGCGGGCCTGCCTGCGGCGTGGCTTCGCCGTTCCGTCGGCGGCGGAGGTGCTGCTCGTCCCCTTCTCGGCCGCGCCGGCCTTCCTCACGCCCAATCCCCAGCTCTCAGTGTTCGGTTGACAAACGCGAGTGGTCGCTCGCATTCTGATGTGAACGCGAGCGGGCGCTCGTGTTTGCCAGTCTATTGGCTATCAGGGGGAAGGGGACACCTGCGCCATGCGTGATGTCAACCGAGAGGCCGGGGGGTGGACCCGGGCGGTCACCGCCCGGCCACGGCTCTCGCTGCTGCTCGCCCTGCTGTTCACGGCCCTGGCCGTGGTCGCGGGAAGCGGGGTCGCCGACCGGATGGGAAGCGGCGGCTGGGAGGCGCCGGACTCCCAGTCCTCGTATGCGACCAAGGCGCTGGAGCGGGAGTTCCCGGCCTCCCAGCCCAATCTCATACTCCTCGTCGACAGCGGGCGGGCGCGGGTGGACGACCCGGCGGTGGCGGCCGAGGCGGCCCGGCTCGCGGAGCGGCTCGGCAAGGAGAAGTCCGTCACCGGTGTCACCTCCTACTGGCAGACGCACTCGTCCGCGCTGCGGGCCGAGGACGGCCGCGAGGCGATGATCACGGCCCGGATCGGGGGAGACGAGAACGCGGCGGCGGACGTGCTCGACCGCATAGGGCCCGAGTACCGGGGGCAGCACGGCCCGGTGGAGGTCTCGCTCGGCGGACCGGTCGCGGTGCGGCACGAACTGCAGACCACCATCCAGGAGGATCTGCTGCGGGCCGAGGCGATAGCCCTGCCCGTGACCCTCGTTCTGCTCGTCATGGTCTTCGGCAGCGCCATCGCCGCCCTGCTGCCGCTGGCCGTCGGCATCGTGGCGATCCTGGGCACCAACGCGGTGCTGCGCGGCATCACCGAGTTCACCGACGTCTCGGTCTTCGCGCAGAACCTCACCACGGCGCTCGGCCTCGGACTCGCCATCGACTACGCCCTGTTCATCGTCCGCAGGTTCCGCGAGGAGCTCGCGGGCGGAGCCGGGCCGCTGCCGGCCGTGGCCGCGACGCTGCGGACCGCGGGGCGCACGGTGCTGTTCTCCGCGCTCACCGTCGCCGTCTCGCTCGCCGCGATGCTGGTCTTCCCGCAGTACTTCCTGCGCTCCTTCGCGTACGCCGGGATCGCCGTCGTGCTGCTGGCCGCGGCCGCCGCACTCGTCGTGCTGCCCGCGGCGCTGGTGCTGCTCGGCCACCGGGTGAACGCGCTGGACCTGCGCAGGCTCCTGCGGCGGGGACGGCCTGCGCCGGAGGCCGGCGGCCGGGGCCGGGAGAGCGGGGCGGGGTGGGCGCGCACCGCCCGGCTGGTGATGCGGCGGGCGCCGTTCTTCGCGGCCGCCACCGCAGCCGGTCTCGTGCTGCTCGGAATGCCCTTCCTGGGGGTGAAGTTCGGCACCGCCGACGACCGGCAGCTGCCCGCGACAGCTGAGTCCCATGTCGTGCAGCAGCACATCCGGGACGGCTTCCCGGGCAGTCCGGGCGGCGCGGTGGAGGTCCTCGCCGAGGGCGGCCCGTCCGGCCCGTCCGCCGCGGAACTGGGCCGCTACAGCAGCCGGGTCTCCGAACTGCCGGGCGTGCTGCGAGTGGACGGGCCGACCGGCCAGTACGTCCGCGGGGAGCGCGCCCATGAGCCGGGGCCCGCCGAGGCGGCCCGGCGCGCGGGCGGCGCGGCCCAGATCAGCGTGCTGCCCAAGGGCGAGGCCGTGGACGCCGCGAGCCAGCAGCTCGTACGGGACATCCGGGCGGTGGACTCGCCGCTCGAGACCTCGGTCACCGGCACCGCCGCCGTCCTGGTCGACTCCAAGGACGCCATAGCCGACCGGCTTCCGTGGGCCGTTGCCATCATCACCGTGGTCACCCTGCTGCTGGTGTTCCTGCTCACCGGGAGCGTGCTGATACCCCTTCAGGCCGTGGTGCTCAATGCCCTCAGCCTCACCGCGATGTTCGGCGCCGTGGTCTGGGTCTTCCAGGACGGCCATCTGTCGGGGCTGCTGAGCTTCACCTCCACCGGGGACATCGAGACCACCCTGCCGGTGCTGATGTTCTGCGTCGCCTTCGGACTATCCATGGACTACGGCGTGTTCCTGCTGTCCCGGATCAAGGAGGAGTACGACAGGACCGGCGACCACCAAGGCGCGGTGGTGTTCGGCCTCCAGCGGACCGGTGGGCTCATCACCGCAGCCGCCGTCATCCTCGCCGTCGTCATGGTGGCCATCGGCACCTCGCGGGTGACCAACACCAAGATGCTCGGCCTCGGGATCGCCCTGGCCGTGGTCATGGACGCCATGGTGGTGCGGAGTCTGCTGGTCCCGGCGGTCATGCGGCTCACCGGGCGGGCCACCTGGTGGGCGCCGGGACCGCTGCGCCGGCTGCACGCCCGAATAGGCCTCAGCGAGGGCGAGAGCCCGGCGGGAGACGGCGAACGCCCTCGGGCCGGCTCCGGCTCCGGGCCCGGTTCCGGCTCCGGGCCCGGCTCCGGCTCCGGGCCCGACTCCGGCTCCGGGCCCGACTCCGGCTCCGGGCCCGACTCCGGCTCCGGCTCCGGCTCCGGGCCCGGTTCCGGAGCCGGGTCGCCGCCCGAGGACTCGCCGGAGCGGAATCCGGTGGGCGCGGGACGTCCGTAGCGCGGGGCGGCGGTCGCTACTCGCGGCTGTACCGCCCCCGGTTCCCCGGCCGTCTGGCGACCCAGGCGCGGATCGTGTCGGCGAACCAGTAGGGCTTGCCGCCCTCCACGTGGTCGGGGGGCGGCAGCAGCCCGTGCTTCCGGTAGGAGCGGACGGTGTTGGTCTGTACGCGGATGTGTGCGGCGATCTCCTTGTACGACCACAGCCGGCGATCGGTCATCTGAGCACCTCCTCGCGGCAGTCGCAGCGCGGCCCGGAGGGAGCCGGCGGGGGAGCTGCGACATAACCGCTCGTGGCCAGTCAGCCTGTGTCCCGTCAACGACACGGTTCGAGCACAGGGGAGGGGCTGTTGACCGGCTGTGACGCGAAACACGCGCAATCGTGACAACTGTGGCAAAGGCCGGACCAAAGGGGGGAGGAGCCAACAGGTCATCGGCGGGCCGAAACCGACGAAAGACCGACCGCCGGCGAATACCGAAGGCCAGCGAGGGTCGGGGATCAGCGAAGACCGAAGATCAGTGAAGATCGGCGATCAGCTTGCTCATCTCCGTCAGCCGGACCGGCCGGCGCTCGGTTCGCGACAGCTCGCAGGCTTCGGCGACCAGCAGCGCGTGCAGGGCGTCCTGGCCGGAGCAGGGGTTCGGGGCCTCACCGCTCGCTGCCTGTACGAAGGCCGCGAGTTCGGCCCGGTAGGCCGGAGCGAAGCGCTCCAGGAAACCGGTCCAAGGGCGGGCGGGGGGCTCGGGGCCCCCGGGTTCCGCGGAGGTGAAGGGCGTACGGGCGTCGAGCCCGACGACGAGCTGGTCGCGCTCGCCGGAGAGTTCCATGCGTACGTCGTAGCCTGCGCCGTTGTAGCGGGTGGCGGTGGCGGTGACGAGGGTGCTGTCGTCCAGGGTGAGCAGCGCCGCCGCGGTGTCCACGTCTCCGGCCTCGCGGAAGAACGCGGCCCCGCCGTTGGCGCCGGTGGCGAACACCTCGACGACCTCACGGCCCGTCAGCCACCGTACGACGTCGAAGTCGTGCACCAGGCAGTCCCGGATGAGCCCGCCGGAGAGGGGGAGGAACGAGGGGGGCGGCGGGACGGGGTCGGAGGTGATGGCCCGGATGGTGTGCAGCCTGCCGAGCCGCCCGGCCTGTACGGCCTCCTTGGCCGCCCGGTACCCGGCGTCGAACCGCCGCTGGAAGCCCATGTGCAGCATGGTCCCGGCCGATTCGACCTCCCGGAGGGCGCGGACCGTCCCGGCCAGGTCGAGGGCGACCGGCTTCTCGCAGTAGGCGGGCAGACCTGCGCGGGCGGCGCGGATGATCAGTTCGGCGTGGGAGGCCGTGGCGGTGGCGATCGCCACGGCGTCGACGCCCGCGGCGAAGACGGCGTCCACCGACTCCGCCGCCCGCGCGCCGATCCGGTCGGCGAGCTCTGCGGCCCGGCCGCTGTCCACGTCCCCGATCAGCACGCTGTCGACACCAGGCGTGGCCTGCAGGGCTTCGGCGTGGAAGGCGCCGATGCGGCCCGCGCCGAGGAATCCGATACGCATAGGTCAGCTCCAGTGGCGGGTGAGATATTCGTCGGTCAACGGGGGTGGCGGGGTGGCGGGGTGTCGGGGTGTCGGGGTGTCGGGGTGGCCCGGTGGAGTCCTCGCGGCGCGGCGAGAGCTCGGTCCACTCGCAGCCCAGCTCGGCCGCCAGTCGTGGCAGTTCGAGCGGCGGGGCCTTACGCGGGGTGGCGGGGGATCAGCCCGGGTGACGGCGACCGGTCTGCCCAGCCGGCCCTGTCTGCCCAGTCGGCCCTGTCGGCCCTGCCGCTCCAGCCGGACCCGCCGACTCAGCGGTAGAGCGCGGGGCGCTCGACCAGGTTCGTGGACGTACGCTCGCCGGTGGCCTGGGCCCGTACGCCCGCCTCGCAGACCGCGGCGGCCGCATAGCCGTCCCAGGCGGTGGGACCCTCCACCTCGCCGCGTCGCGTCGCGTCCACCCACTGCTGAACCTCGCGGTCGTAGGCGTCCTCGAAGCGGGAGACGAAGTCCGCGTCGATCTCGCCGCCCCAGCGGCCCGCCGCGTTGGTGACCATGGCGTGCCCGTCGCCGACCCGCGCGCTGCCGGATTCGCACACCGCCTCGCACTGCACCTGGTAGCCCCAGCCGCAGTTGACGAAGATCTCCACGTCCACGACCGCGCCGCCGGCCGTCTCGAAGAGGACGAACTGGGGGTCGGCCAGGCCGTCCGGGGCAGCGCTCGACGGACGCGGACGCAGCACGGTCACCGCCGTGATCTCCTGCTCCAGCAGCCAGCGGGTGGTGTCGATCTCGTGCACCACCGAGTCGTTGATCATCATCTGGCTGGTGAAGCCGGGCGGGGTCGAGGCGTTGCGGTGCCGGCAGTGCAGCAGCAGAGTCCGGCCGAACTGCCCGCTGTCCAGCAGCGCTTTGAGCTTCAGGTATTCGGCGTCGTAGCGCCGCATGAAACCGACCTGCACCCGCCGGTGCCCCAGCTTCTGCTCCGCCTCCAGCACGCGCAGGGCCGAGGCGGCGTCGGGGGTGAGCGGCTTCTCGCACAGCACGGGCAGATCGCGCTCGAAGGCCTGGAGCAGGGCGGCCTCGTGGACGGGGCCCGGCGAGGCGATGAGGACCGCATCGACGTCGGGGGAGGCCATGGCGCCGGCCGGGTCGGTGTAGGCCGTGCAGCCGTCGATCCCGTCGGCGAGCTGCTTGGCCCGCTCGGCGTCGATGTCGACGACCGCGGCGACCCGCGCGCCGCTGGTGACGGCGTTGATCCGGCGGACGTGGTCGGCGCCCATCCTCCCGGTGCCGATCACGGCTACGCCGAGTGTTCCGTGCTTCGTCATGGTGTCCCTCGAGGAGTCGTTGCTGGCGTTCGTGTTCGGGCTGTGGGCCGGGGCCCAGCGGGCGAGCGGGGCAGGGGGCGGGGAAAGGGAACGGGGCCTACGCGCCGCAGCTGCGGAGGAAGCGGCGGGTGCGCTCGGCGATCGGGTACGGCCGGTCCGGCGGGCAGGGGTACATGTCCTGCTCGACGATCGCGAACAGGTCGACACCCAGACCCTGCGCCGCGGCCAGCACGGGCTCCAGCTCCGGTACGCCGTTCGGCGGCTCGCACATCACCCCCCGCCGGACCGCGGGGCCGAAGGGCACCCCGTTCTCGACGACGTCGGCGAGGATCTCCGGGTCGACCTGCTTGAGGTGCAGATAGCCGATCCGCTCGCCGTAGGTCTCGATGAGCTTGACGCTGTCGCCGCCGCAGTAGGCGTAGTGACCGGTGTCCAGGCAGAGGTTGACGACGTCGGAGTCGGTCGCGTCCAGGAAGCGGGCGACGTTCTCCTCGCCGTCGATGTGGGTGTCGGCGTGCGGGTGGACGACGATGCCGAGCCCGTACCGCTCGCGCACCTCGCGGCCGAGGCGCTCCATGCCGGTGGCCAGGTCGCGCCACTGCTCGGCGGTGAGCACAGGGCTCTCCAGCTGCTCGGCGGTCTTGTCGTCGCGCCAGAAGGCCGGGATGACGACGAGGTGCCGGGCGCCCATGGCGCGGGTCAGTTCGGCCACCTGGGCGACGTGCTCCCAGGTGGACTCCCAGACGGCGGGACCGCGGTGCAGCGCGGTGAAGACCGTGCCCGCCGAGACCGTGAGACCGCGGCGGCCGGTCTCGTCGGCGAGCCTGGCGGGGTCGGTGGGGAGGTAGCCGTACGGGCCGAGCTCGATCCAGGAGTAGCCGGCCTGCGCGACCTCGTCGAGGAAGCGCTGCCAGGGGACTTGCTGCGGGTCGTCGGGGAACCACACTCCCCAGGAGTCGGGTGCGGAGCCGACCCGGATCCGGTCGAGTGCGGGAGCGGGGGACAGGGGCTGGCTGGCTGTCATGCCGCGTAGCCTTCACCCCGCTCCGGCGAGTGTCAAGACTTCGTCCTGACATAAGGACGTAACGTCAATTCTGTCTTTGGTCGGCACCCTGGCGCCTCACGTCAGGTCCGGATGTAAGGACAAACTATTGACGGTGTACGACGGTCAGGGCTACACCTGTCACCGGGCCGGCCCGGCCGAGCGGACCAAAGCCGAGCGAACGAAGGGGCGCACATGCCTGAGCCGTACGAGCCGGACGACCCCAACAGCCCGTATGACCTGATCACGATGGGCCGGATCGGGGTCGATGTCTACCCGCTCCAGACCGGCGTGCCACTGGCCCAGGTCGAGACGTTCGGGAAGTTCCTCGGCGGCTCTCCCACCAATGTCGCCGTCGCCGCCGCCCGGCTCGGCCGCCGCGCCGCCGTCATCAGCCGCACGGGTGACGACCCGTTCGGCCATTACATTCACCATGCGCTGCGCGGCTTCGGCGTCGACGACCGCTGGGTGACCGCCGTCGGCCGGTACCCCACGCCCGTCACCTTCTGCGAGATCTTCCCGCCCGACGACTTCCCGCTGTACTTCTACCGGGAGCCGAAGGCGCCGGACCTGGAGATCGCCGCGGACGACCTCGACCTGGACGCCGTCTGCTCGGCCCGGGTGTTCTGGATGACCGGCACCGGGCTGTGCGAGGAGCCGAGCCGCTCCGCGACTCTGGCCGCCCTGGAAGCGCGGAGTGCGGCGCGGGGCGCGTACGGGTCGGGCGCGGCCGCCACGGTATTCGACCTCGACTGGCGTCCGATGTTGTGGCCTGCGGGCGGATCGACGGCCTGTCTGCCGAAGGCGGCGCCCGCCCGGACTACGCCGAAGCCCTCGCGCACGCCACCGTCGCCGTCGGCAACCTCGACGAGTGCGAGGTCGCCACCGGCGAGCGTGAACCCCGCCTCGCGGCCGAGGCGCTGCTCGACGCGGGCGTGCAGCTCGCCGTCGTCAAGCAGGGCCCCAAGGGCGTCCTCGCCGTGCACCGCGACGGTACCGCGGCCGAGGTCCCGCCCGTTCCCGTCGAAGTGGTCAACGGCCTCGGCGCGGGCGACGCGTTCGGCGGGGCGCTGTGCCACGGGCTGCTCGCCGGCTGGGACCTGCGGCGCACGATGCGGTACGCCAACGCCGCGGGCGCCATCGTCGCCTCCCGGCTCGCCTGCTCCTCCGCGATGCCCACCGAGGCCGAGATCGAGGACCTCCTGGCCCCGCGCCTGACACCGCACAGGGCCCGCGCCTGACACCGCACCTGGCCCGTGCCTGACACCGCACACCGCAGGAGACTTGAACCCATGACTCCCACCAGCTTCCACCTCCCGGCCGGGAGCGCGGCCGACGGCCCGTACGCCGTGGACATCGATCCGAAGAAGGCGGGCTGGGGCTACTCCGGCCTGCGCGTCCTGGAGCTGCCGCCCGGCGGCTGGCACACCTTCGGGACCGAGGACAGCGAGTGGATCGTGCTGCCGCTGTCCGGCGCCTGCACGGTGGCCACCGAGGGCGAGGCCTTCCGGCTTCACGGCCGCGAGAGCGTCTTCGCGGGCGTGACGGACTTCGCGTACGTGCCGCGCGACACCCAGGTGTCCATCGCCTCGCGCCGCGGCGGCCGCTTCGCGCTCGCCGGGGCCCGCTGCGAGCGCCGCCTGCCCGCGCGCTACGGCCCCGCATCACATGTGCCGGTCGAGCTGCGCGGCGCAGGGAACTGCTCCCGCCAGGTCAACAACTTCGGCGCGGCAGGGGCTTTCGAGGCGGACAGGCTGATCGCGGTGGAGGTTTTGACCCCCGGCGGCAACTGGTCCTCGTACCCGCCGCACAAGCACGACGAGGACCGCCCGGGCGAGGAGTCCGAGCTGGAGGAGATCTACTACTTCGAGATCGCCCCGGCGCACGGCACCGAAGGGCTCGGCTACCACCGGGTCTCGCCGTCCAGGACCGGCGGCACCGACGTCCTCGCCGAGGTCCGCACCGGCGACGCCGTGCTCATCCCCGACGGCTGGCACGGCCCGTCCATCGCCGCGCCGGGACACGGCATGTACTACCTCAACGTCATGGCGGGCCCCGGCGCTGAGCGCGCGTGGCTGATCTGCGACCACCCCGACCACACCTGGATCCGCTCCACCTGGCCCGAACAGCCCGTCGACCCACGTCTGCCGCTCTACGAAGCCCCAGCTGGAGGCCCCCGATGACCACTCGCCCGACCCGCCGGCTCACCGTCGCCCAGGCGCTGGTGGAGTTTCTGTCCCGGCAGTACGCCGAGCGGGACGGCCGGCGGCACCGGCTGATCGGCGCCTGCTGGGGCATCTTCGGCCACGGCAATGTCGCGGGCCTCGGCCAGGCGCTGCTGGAAACCGGCGGTGAGCGCATGCCGTACCTCCAGGGACGCAACGAACAGGCCATGGTCCACGCGGCCGTCGGCTACGCCCGGCAGTCCAACCGGCTGTCCGCGCACGCCGTCACGACCTCCATCGGCCCCGGCGCCACCAACCTCGTCACCGGAGCCGCCCTGGCCACGGTCAACCGGCTCCCGGTCCTGCTGCTGCCCGGCGACGTCTTCGCCACCCGGCCCGCGGACCCGGTCCTCCAGCAGCTCGAGGTCCCGTACGCGGGGGACATCTCCGTCAACGACTGTCTGCGCCCGGTCTCGAGGTATTTCGACCGGATCGTCAGGCCGGAGTCGCTGATCCCGGCCGCCCTCCAGGCCATGCGGGTCCTCACCGACCCGGCCGACACCGGCGCCGTCACCCTCGCCCTCCCGCAGGACGTCCAGGCCGAAGCCTTCGACTGGCCGGAGGACTTCTTCGCGGAGCGGATCTGGCACGTCCGCCGCCCCGCGCCCGACGCCCACGCCCTCGCCGAAGCAGCCGGAGCCGTACGGGCCGCCGCCCGGCCGCTGATCATCGCGGGCGGCGGCATCCACCACAGCGAGGCCGAGGACGCCCTGAAGGCGCTGGCCGACGCGACCGGCATCCCGGTCGCCTCCACCCAGGCGGGCAAGGGCTCGCTGCGCCACGACCACCCCGCCGACGTCGGCGGCATCGGCCACACCGGCACGGCAGTCGCCGACGACCTCGCCCGCGCGGCCGACCTGGTCATCGGCGTCGGCACCCGCTATACCGACTTCACCACCGCCTCCGGCACCCTCTTCGCGAACCCGGCGGTGCGGTTCCTCAACCTGAACGTCACGCCCTTCGACGCCCACAAGATGGCCGGGCTCGCGCTGGTCGCCGACGCGCGCGCCGGGCTCGAAGCGCTCGCCGGAGCCCTGAGCGGCCACCGTGTCGACCAGCTCTACGAGATCGAGTACCGCGCGGGCAAGGAGCGCTGGGAGCAGGAGGTCGACCGTGCGTACGGGGCCGCGGACGAGACCGTACGGCCGAGCCAGACGCAGCTGCTCGGCGCGCTGGACGCGGTGGTCGGCGACGCGGACGTGGTCGTCAACGCAGCCGGCTCCCTCCCCGGTGACCTGCACAAACTGTGGCGGGCCCGGTCCCCGCGCCAGTACCACCTCGAGTACGGCTACTCCTGCATGGGCTACGAGATCCCGGCCGCCATCGGCGTACGGCTGGCCGCCCCCGACCGCCCGGTGTGGGCCCTGGTCGGCGACGGCACGTATCTGATGATGCCGACCGAGATCGTCACCGCGGTCCAGGAGGGCATCAACATCAACCTCGTCCTCGTCCAGAACCACGGCTACGCATCGATCGGCGGGCTCTCCGAGGCGACGGGCGGCGAGCGCTTCGGCACCGCCTACCGCTTCCGGGCGGACGACGGCACGTACACCGGCGACCCGCTGCCCGTCGACCTGGCCGCCAACGCCGCCAGCCTCGGCATGGCCGTGCTCCGCGCGAAGACCGTCCGTGAGCTGCGGGAAGCGCTGGCCGCCGCCCGCGCCTCGGATCGCCCCACATGTGTCTATGTGGAGACCGAAACAGCCGACACAGTGTCCGGCGCGCCCGCCGCGCAGGCGTGGTGGGATGTTCCTGTAGCCGAGACCGCCACCCGCCCGGCAGCCGTGAAGGCCCGGGAGGAGTACGACCGGCGTGCAGCCGGCCGCCGCCGCCACCTCTGACCGGCGCCCCCACCCTTCGCGCCCAGACTCTCGAGAAAGGCTTCGCACTCATGAAGACCATCGACCACTGGATCGGCGGGAAGTCCGTCGAGGGCGCGTCCGGCACCTACGGCCCGGTGACCGACCCGGCGACGGGTGTGCAGACCACCCGGGTCGCGCTCGCCTCCGCCGACGAGGTCGACGCCGCCGTGGCCGCCGCCAAGGCCGCGTACGAGACCTGGGGGACCTCCTCGCTCGCCGCGCGCACCGCGGTCCTCTTCCGCTACCGGGCGCTGCTCGACGCCCACCGCGACGAGATCGCCGAGCTGATCACCGCCGAGCACGGCAAGGTCCACTCCGACGCGCTCGGCGAGGTCGCCCGCGGCCTGGAGATCGTCGAGCTGGCCTGCGGGATCACCACCCAGCTCAAGGGCGAGCTGTCCACCCAGGTCTCCAGCCGCGTGGACGTGGCCGCGATCCGGCAGCCGCTCGGCGTCGTCGCGGGCATCACGCCGTTCAACTTCCCCGCCATGGTGCCGATGTGGATGTTCCCGCTCGCCATCGCCTGCGGAAACACCTTCGTCCTCAAGCCGAGCGAGAAGGACCCGTCGCCCGCGATCCGGCTCGCCGAGCTGGCGGCGGAGGCCGGCCTTCCGGACGGTGTGCTGAATGTCGTCAACGGTGACAAGGTCGCCGTCGACCGGCTGCTCGAGCACCCGGACGTCGCGGCCGTCTCCTTCGTCGGCTCCACCCCGATCGCCCGCTACATCCACACCACCGCCTCCGCCAACGGCAAGCGCGTCCAGGCGCTCGGCGGCGCGAAGAACCACATGCTGGTCCTCCCCGACGCCGACCTGGACGCGGCCGCCGACGCCGCAGTCTCCGCCGCGTACGGCTCGGCGGGCGAGCGCTGCATGGCCGTCTCGGCCGTCGTCGCGGTCGGCGCGACCGGCGATGAGCTGGTGCGGAAGATCCGCGACCGCGCCGAGAAGGTCAAGATCGGCCCCGGCGACGACCCGACCTCGGAGATGGGCCCGCTGATCACCAAGGCCCACCGCGACAAGGTCGCCTCGTACGTGCACGGGGCGGCGGAGCAGGGCGCCGAGGTCGTGCTCGACGGCACCGGCTTCACCGTCGAGGGCTACGAGGACGGCCACTGGATCGGACTCTCGCTGCTCGACCGGGTCCCGGCGGACGCGGACGCGTACCAGGACGAGATCTTCGGCCCGGTGCTGTGCGTGCTGCGCGCCGAGACGTACGAGGAGGGCGTCGCCCTCATCAACGCCTCGCCGTACGGCAACGGCACCGCCGTCTTCACCCGCGACGGCGGCGCCGCCCGCCGGTTCCAGCTGGAGGTCCAGGCGGGCATGGTCGGCGTGAACGTGCCGATCCCGGTCCCCGTGGGCTACCACTCCTTCGGCGGCTGGAAGGACTCCCTCTTCGGCGACCACCACATCTACGGCAACGACGGCGTGCACTTCTACACCCGCGGCAAGGTCGTCACCACACGCTGGGCCGACCCTGCTGAATATTCGGCCTCCGGCCGGGGCTCAGCCGGCGGCGTGGACCTCGGCTTCCCGAAGAACCACTGACGCAACCGACGACACTGACGGCCGAACGGTCGCAGCGCGTCACACGGCCCGGCGGCATGCCGGGCCGTGTCGCGTCCCGGGCACAACCCCGCGTGGTGAGCTGAGCGCGGGGCGCCGACCCGAGGAGGAGACCGTGACCGCATCCGCCGACGCAGGCCGGACCAGGCCCCCGCGGCGCTACGACGACCTGCGCGCGCTGTTCATCAACTGCACGTTGAAGGGGTCGCCTCAGACCAGCAACACCCAGGGCCTGGTCGACATCAGCCGCGGCATCATGGAGCGGGAAGGCGTGCAGGTGGACCAGATCCGCGCCGCCGACCACGACATCGCCACCGGCGTCTGGCCGGACATGACCGAGCACGGCGCCGCGAGCGACGAGTGGCCCCAGCTCTACGAGCGGGTGCTGGCCGCCGACATCCTGGTCCTGGCGGGACCCATCTGGCTGGGCGACAACGGCTCGGTGACCAAGTGCGTCGTCGAGCGCCTCTACAGCTGCTCGTCGCTCCTCAACGACGCCGGCCAGTACGCGTACTACGGCCGCGCCGGCGGCTGCCTGATCACCGGCAACGAGGACGGCGTCAAGCACTGCGCGATGAACCTGCTCTACAGCCTGCAGCACCTGGGTTACGCCATCCCGCCGCAGTCCGACGCGGGCTGGATCGGCGAAGTGGGGCCGGGACCGTCCTACCTCGACACCGACTCCGGCGGCCCGCAGAACGACTTCACCAACCGCAACACCACCTTCATGACCTGGAACCTGCTCCACCTGGCCGGGCTCCTGAAAGACGCCGGCGGCTTCCCCGCGTACGGCAACCAGCGCTCGGAGTGGGACGCGGGCTGCCGCTACGACTTCGAGAACCCCGAGCACCGCTGAACGCTGCCCCGTTGACCCGTCCGTCTACCGCGTCCGCGGTATGCCGCTGGGCGGGTCTACTCCTCAGGGAGATGCCGGATTCCGACCCGGGGGCGGCCGGTATGTCACTTGGCGTCCGTAGGATCCGAGGCATGGATCTCCGCATGCCCCGGCCCCGCTTCAGGCCCCGGCTCCGCCCCCGGGCGCCGGGCAAGCCCCCGCGGCGCCGGCGGCTGCTCGCCGGCGCCGCCGTCCTCGCCGTCCTCGCCGGGGCCGCCACCTGGACCGTCGCCTCCGGCGGTGAGGCGTCGGTGCGCCGCGAGGACCGTATCCTCGCCGCGCCCGAATCGCCGGGCAGCGAGAAGGAGGTGCGGATCGACACCTCCTTCTTCACGTCGGACTCGGGCGCAGGCCCCCGCCCCGCCGTCCTCCTCGGGCACGGCTTCGGCGGCAGCAAGGACCGGATGCGCGGCGAGGCCGAGAAGCTGGCCCGCGAGGGATACGCGGTGCTGACCTGGTCGGCGCGCGGCTTCGGGAAGTCCACGGGGCGGATCGGCATCAACGACCCGGACCACGAGGTGGCCGACGTCAGCATGCTGATCGACTGGCTGGCAAAGCGGCCCGAGGTGCGGCTCGACGGCGGCGGCGACCCGCGCGTCGGTGTCGCAGGCGCCTCGTACGGCGGCGCGATCTCGCTGCTCGCCGCCGGGTACGACGAGCGCGTCGACGCCATCGCCCCGCAGAACACGTACTGGAACCTGGCCGACGCGCTGTTCCCGCATGGGGTGTTCAAGCGCCTGTGGGCCGGCATCTTCTTCACCACGGGCTCGGCCCCGACCCCACCCGGCTCCGACGACGGCGCCGAGGCCCCGGGCGGCGCGGGACCCGCGGGCGCGGGCGGCGGCGGGCAGCAGGGCGGCGCCGCGTCCGCCGAGGCCGGCACCGAAGGGCCGGAAGGACCCGGCTCAACGGCCCCCGGATGCGGGCGGTTCGAGACCGCCCTGTGCGAGATGTACGAGCGGGTCGCCGTCGCGGGGAAGCCGGACGCCGAGGCGCGCGAGATGCTCGCGGACCGCAGTCCGTCCGCCGTCGGGGACCGGATCAAGGTGCCCGCGCTGATCCTCCAGGGCCAGACCGACTCCCTCTTCCCCCTCGACCACGCCGACGCGATGGCCAAGCGGATCCGGGCCAACGGCGCGCCCGTCGCCGTCGACTGGCTCGCCGGCGGGCACGACGGGGGTGACCAGGAGACCGACCGGGTGCGGGAGCGCGTCACGGCGTGGTTCGACCGCTACCTCAAGGGCGAAGAGGCCACCGACACGGGCCCGGCCTTCCGCGTCTCGCGCACCGGCGGCATCGACTCCACCAACGGCCGCGCCCTGCTGCGCGGCGCGACCGGCGACCGCTACCCGGGTCTCGACGGCGCACAGCCCCGTACGGTCGCGCTGACCGGCCGCGAGCAGCGGATCCACAACCCGGCCGGGGCCAACCCGCCCGCGATCTCCACCGTGCCGGGCGCGGGCGGCCTCTCCCAGCTGGCCACCTTCGGGGTCGGGGTGTCCGTCGACTTCCCGGGCCAGTTCGCGAGTTTCGAATCCCGGCCCCTGCCCTCGGGCCTGCGCGTCACCGGCTCCCCGTCCGTGCGCGTGAAGGTCAAGGCCCCCACGGACGATCTCGTGCTCTTCGCCAAGGTCTACGACATCGGGCCCGACGGCGCCAGCGTGCTGCCCTCGCAGCTCGTGGCGCCCGTCCGGGTCACCGGCGCGCAGGACGGCAGGGAGCTCGAGCTGCGGCTGCCCGCCGTCGACCACAACTTCCAGGCCGGGCACCGGATGCGGCTCGTGCTGACCACCACCGACCTCGCGTACGCGTCCCCGGCCGAGCCCGCCACGTACTCCATCGCCCTGGACGGGGCGGGCGCAAAGGCCGGGCCCGGGGGCGGCGGCGCGCTGACCCTGCCCACCGCGCCGGACGTGCAGACCGGCTACGAGGCCCTGCCGTGGTGGACCTGGGGACTGCCGCTCGCGGGCGCGGCCGCCGCGGCTGCCCTGCTGCTCACCGGCCGCCGCCGTACCGCGACCCCGGCTCCCGACCCGGCGCTCGCGGACGTACCCCTGCAGATCACGGACTTGAGCAAGCGCTACGCCAAGTCCGCGGACCGGTATGCCGTGCGCGAGCTGTCCTTCCGCGTCGAGCGCGGCCAGGTGCTGGGCCTGCTCGGTCCCAACGGCGCGGGCAAGACCACCACCCTGCGCATGCTCATGGGTCTCATCCGGCCCGACGGCGGCGAGATCCACATCTTCGGACACGCCGTCAGGCCGGGCGCGCCGGTGCTGTCGCGGGTCGGCGCGTTCGTCGAGGGCGCGGGCTTCCTGCCGCACCTGTCCGGGCGGGCCAACCTCGACCTGTACTGGCAGGCCACCGGCCGCCCGCCGGAGGATGCGCACCTCGAGGAGGCTCTGGAGATCGCCGGGCTCGGCGACGCCCTGCAGCGCGCCGTGCGCACGTACTCGCAGGGCATGCGGCAGCGGCTGGCCATCGCCCAGGCCATGCTCGGACTGCCGGACCTGCTGATCCTCGACGAGCCGACCAACGGCCTGGACCCGCCGCAGATCCGCGAGATGCGCGAGGTGCTGATCCGGTACGCGGCCGCGGGGCGGACCGTCATCGTCTCCAGCCACCTCCTCGCCGAGGTCGAGCAGAGCTGCACGCACCTGGTCGTGATGGACCGCGGGCAGCTGGTCAGCGCCGGGCCGGTCGCGGAGATCACCGGCAGCGGGGACACGCTGCTGGTGGGTGTGGCGGGCGGCCCGCCGTCCGATGGCGCGGTGGACAAGGTCGCGGCGCTGCCGGGCGTCGGCTCCGCGGTGCGCAGTGACGAGGGCCTGCTCGTACGGCTGGACGGGCTCACCACCCCGGAACTGCTCGTCGAGCTGGTCCGGTTGGAGATCCCGGTGGAGCGGGTCGGCCCGCACCGGCGCCTGGAGGACGCGTTCCTCACCCTGATCGGAGGAGACAGCTCGTGACCGTACGGGACATCGGGGCCGGGGCGGCACAGGCGGACTCGGCCCCCGGCTACCGCGCGCGCCACACCCTGCCCCTGCGCGTGGAGGCGATGCGCCAGCTGCGCCGCCGCCGCACGCTGGTGGTCGCCGGGGTGCTGGCCGCCCTGCCGTTCATACTGATCGCCGCCTTCGCCATCGGCGGCGACCCGGACCGCGACGGCGGCCAGGTGACGCTGATCGACACGGCCACCTCCTCCGGCGCGAACTTCGCCGCGACCTGCCTCTTCGTCTCGGCGGGCTTCCTGCTGGTGGTGCCGGTCGCGCTGTTCTGCGGCGACACGGTCGCCTCGGAGGCGAGCTGGTCCTCGCTGCGCTACCTGCTGGCGGCGCCCGTGCCGCGCGCCCGGCTGCTGCTCAGCAAGCTCACGGTGGCGCTGGCCTTCAGCGCGGCGGCGATGGTCCTGCTGCCGGTGGTCGCGCTCGTTGCGGGCACGGCGGCCTACGGCTGGGGCGACCTGCAGATCCCCACCGGCGGCGCCCTCGACCCGGGCACGGCCCTGCCGCGGCTCGCGGTCGTCGTCGCGTACATCTTCGTCAGCCAGCTCATCACCGCCGCCCTCGCCTTCTGGCTTTCGACGGTGACGGACGCCCCGCTGGGCGCGGTCGGCGGCGCGGTGGGCCTGACCATCGTCGGCAACGTCCTCGACCAGGTCACGGCGCTCGGCTCGTGGCGCGACTTCCTGCCCGCGCACTGGCAGTTCGCCTGGGCCGACGCGCTCCAGCCGCAGCTGGAGTGGGGCGGCATGATCAAGGGCACGGCGGTCTCGGTGGCGTACGCGCTGGTGCTCTTCGCCCTCGCCTTCCGCGGGTTCCGCACCAAGGACGTGGTGTCGTGACGCGTGTTCGCCGGGCGGCGGGACGCTGCGCCCGTACGGTCGGGGCATGAATCTCGATCCGGCCGAGGCGCGGTGGCGCTTCGGGGCTTCGCCGGTCGCCCGCCTGGCCACCGTGAGCGGCGGCGGGCAGCCGCACCTGGTGCCCGTCACCTTCGCGCTGGAGGGCGACGCGCTGCACTTCGCCGTCGACCACAAGCCCAAGCGCAGCCAGGACCTCCGGAGGCTGCGCAACATCCGGGAGAACGAGCGCGTCGCCCTGCTGGCCGATCACTACGCGGACGACTGGTCCGCCCTGTGGTGGGCCCGCGCCGACGGGACCGCGGAGATCGTGGAGGACGAGGCGGGCCGGACGCATCCCGTGGGGCTGCTGCGCGCCAAGTACCCGCAGTACGACGACCGGCCCCCGGAGGGGCCGGTCGTCACGATCACCGTGAGCCGCTGGTCCGGCTGGTCCTACGCCTGAGTGCTCCTGAGTGCTCCTCAGCGGCCGTCACGCCAGCACGAAGTACCGCAGCCAGATCCAGACCGCCGACAGCCCCACCGTCACGGCCGTCACCACCAGCCCGTACCGGGTGAACTCCCAGAAGCCGATGGGCGTGCGGTTGCGCTCGGCGATGCCCAGCACCACGACGTTCGCGGATGCGCCGATCGGCGTGGCGTTGCCGCCGAGGTCGGCGCCCAGGGCGAGCGCCCACCACAGCACGTGATCGCCGCCGCCCGCCACATTCCGTACCAGGTCGCTGGTGATCGGCGCCATCGTGGCCACGTACGGGATGTTGTCGACGATGCCGGAGAACACGGCGGAAGCCCACAACAACATCATCGAGCCGCCGAGTTCATGACCGCCGATCGCGTCCGCGAGCGCCTGCGAGACATCGGAGATCACACCGGTCTCGATGAGGCCGCCGACCATGATGAACAGGCCCGCGAAGAAGGCGAGGGTCGGCCACTCGACCTCGCTCAGCGCATCGCTCGTCTCCGCCGCGGAGACCGCGACCAGCAGACCGGCGCCGAGCAGGGCGACCACGCTCGGCTCGTAGTGGAGCACGGGGTGCAGCACGAAGCCCGCCACGACCACGGCGAGCACGGCCAGGCCCTGGATCAGCAGCCGCGGGTCACGGATCGCCTCGCGCTCCTCCAGGGCCATGACCTCCTCCGCCCGCTTCTCGTCGTAGACGAAGGACCTGCGGAAGAGGAAGCGGCTCAGGCCGATCAGCACCACCGTCAGGACGGCGCTGAGCGGGGCGAGATGGACCAGGAAGTCGTTGAAGGTCAGGCCGGCGCGGCTGGCGATGATGATGTTGGGCGGGTCGCCGACGAGGGTGGCGGTTCCGCCGATGTTCGAGGCGAAGACCTCGGCGATGAGGAAGGGGACGACGGGCAGGCCGAGGCGCTCGCAGACCAGCAGCGTGACGGGGGCGATCAGCAGGACCGTGGTGACGTTGTCCAGCACGGCGGAGGCCACTGCGGTGATGAGGATCAGCATGACCATCACCCGGAAGGGCCTGGCGCGGGCGCGCTTCACCGCCCAGATCGCCAGGTACTCGAACATGCCGGTCTTCTTCAGCACCCCGACGATCATCATCATCCCGAGCAGCAGGAAGACGACGTTCCAGTCCACACCGCTGCGCTCGGAGTAGAAGGCGGAGGAGTCGTCGGTCGCCCGGATCGCCAGCATCAGACCGGCGCCGGCGAGCGCGGCGGCCACCCGGTGCACCCACTCGCCGATGATCACGGTGTACGTGCCCGCGAAGATCGCGATCGCTGCCCAGCTCTGCCAGTCGTTCATCCCGCTCGCACCTCCCCCCTCACGACGCCACCGCCAGCAGCCTGTTGAGCAGATGGGAGGCGGTGACCACACCGAGCAGACGCAGTCCCGCCTTGTCCCTCGCGCAGACCGCCACCAGCGGGCTGCGCGCCCGCGCCATCAGGGCGGCGACCTCGAGCGCGGTGTCGTCGGGCGCGGCGATCGGCGGCTCGGGAAAGCTGCGCGGCAGGCAGTCGCCCACCCGCCGCCCCTGAAGCGCGGAGGCCAGCCGGTCGGCGTGCTGCTCGTCCACGACCGCGGCGAGGTTCGGGTCCTCGATGACATACGGCGGCACGAGCACCTTCACCAGCTGCGAGGCCGGCAGGATCGCCTTGGGCGTGCCGACCGCGTCGAGTACGAGCAGCCCCGGCAGCCTGTGCTCGGCCATCAGCCGGGCCGCGTCGAGCGCGTCGCTGTCCACGGTCACCGACTCGTACTCCACAGCCAGGTCGCGTGCGCGCATGGCCGGCTCCCTTCCGTCCGGACCGCCCGGGAGCGTCTCGTCCGGGACCGTCGTCCACGAGGAACATAACGGGGCGAATGTCTCCACGGAGAACGCCCAGCGCGCCGGTAGGGTGACGCGCACCGCTGAGAGATCGGCCGGAGCGGCGGAAGGGTTGGTGCGGTGGCCACAGGTGCGGCGTGGATGCGACGGCCCTGGTGGTCCCGGCTGATCGCCCACCCTGCCCGCGCCGGTGTCTTCGCCTTCGCCCTGGCGATCGTCGCGGGTGCCCTGCTGCTCACCCTGCCGCTCGCCGCTCAGGACGGCACAGCCACGAACCCGCTGACCACCGTGTTCACGTCCACCTCCGCAGTGTGCGTCACCGGCCTCGCGGTCGTCGACACCGGCACGTACTGGAGCGGCTTCGGCCAGTCCGTCATCCTGGGCCTGATCCAGGTCGGCGGCTTCGGCATCATGACCTTCGCCTCGCTGCTCGGCCTGCTCGTCTCCGGGCGGCTGAGGCTGCGGATGCAGCTCACGGCGCAGGCGGAGACGAAGACCTTGGGCATCGGGGACGTACGCCGGGTGCTCCTCGGCGTCGCCGCCACCACGCTCGCCGTGGAGCTGGCAGTCGGCGCGGTCCTCGCCCTGCGCCTCCGCTTCGGGTACGGGCGGACGGTGGGCGAGGCGGCGTTCAGCGGCTTCTTCCACGCCGTATCCGCCTTCAACAACGCTGGGTTCGGCCTGCACGCGGACAGTCTGGTGGGTTATACCGACGACCCCTGGGTGACCCTTCCCATCGCCGCGGCTGTCATCCTCGGCGGCATCGGCTTCCCTGTCCTGCTGGAGCTGCTGCGCGGCAGCCGCCAGGGCACCCGCAGCGGGGCCGCCCGCCACTGGTCGCTCCACACGCGGCTCACCGTGGGCACGACCGCCGTCCTGCTGGTCGCGGGCACCGCGCTGACGCTCGGGCTGGAGTGGTCCAACCCCGGGACCATCGGCCTCTTTTCGTGGCCGCACAAGCTCCTGAGCGGCTTCTTCTACTCCGCGATGAGCCGCACTGCGGGCTTCAACGCCATCGATGTCGCCGCGCTGGAACCCGCCACACTCCTGGGAACGTGCATCCTCATGTTCATCGGCGGCGGTAGCGCGGGCACCGCAGGCGGCATCAAGGTCACCACCTTCGCCGTACTGGCCGCCGCCATCTTGGCCGAGGCTCGCGGCGACACCGCGGTGGATGTGATGGGCCGTAGGATCGCGCCGTCCGCCCTCAGGCAGGCGCTGACCGTCGCACTCGTTGGGGTGGGCTGCGTCATCGGGGCGACGCTCGCCCTGCTGACCGTCGCCGGGGACGCGGCCTTCGAAGCCGTCCTGTTCGAGGCCGTCTCGGCCTTCGCCACGGTCGGCCTGTCCACCGGCATCACCCCGGACCTGCCGGATCCCGCCCTGGTCGTCCTGATCGGCCTCATGTTCGTCGGCCGGCTCGGGCCCATCACCCTGGCCTCGGCCCTGGCCCTGCGCGAGCGTGCCCGCCGCTACCAACTCCCCGAGGAGCGACCCGTCATTGGCTAGCACGCACCTGAACAAGTTCCGCGCCCGCCGCCGGGCCCACCGCGGGATGCGCAAGCCGGAAGAGGCGGCCCGGGTCGCGGTGATCGGCCTCGGCCGGTTCGGCAGCTCCCTCGCCCTGGAGCTGACGCGGCGGGGCTGGGACGTCCTCGGCGTCGACTCCGACCCCCGCATCATCCAGCAGCTCAGCGGCGAACTGACCCACGCCGTGGTCGCCGACTGCACCGACCCCCAGGCACTGACCCAGCTGGGCGTCACCGAGTTCACCCGCGCGGTCGTCGGCATCGGCACCGACCTGGAGTCCAGCATCCTGGTCACCTCCAACCTCGCGGGCGCCGGCGTGCCCAACATCTGGTCCAGGGCGTCGAGCCGCCAGCACGCCGAGATCCTGGAACGCGTGGGCGCCCACCATGTCGTCCTGCCCGAGCACGAGATGGGCGAGCGCGTCGCCCACCTGGTCACCGGGCGGATGCTGGATTTCATCGAGTTCGACAGCGACTACGCGCTGATCAAGACGATCGCCCCGAAGGCGGTCGGCGGGATGCCGCTCGGCGAGAGCCGGGTGCGGAGCAGATACGGGATCACCGTCGTCGGCATCAAGCGCCCGGGCGCCGACTTCACGTACGCGACCGCCGAGACCGTGGTCCGGCCCGGCGACGTGATCGTCGTCACCGGAAAGACCCAGGCGGTGGAGAACTTCGCCGAATTGGCTTGATCCATGACGTCCCGTCGGACGAACAGGCATCCTCTATCGGGTGCCTTCCCTGCCGTTCCAGCTGCCGTTTCCGCGTCGCGCTCCCCGGTCCGGCCACATGGTCGTCTGCGGTGACAACGCGCTCGCGCACCGCCTCGTCACCGAACTGGCCACCGTCTACGGGGAGGAGGTCACGGTCGTCCTGCCATCCGTACGCCACCGCCACGGCCCCCAGATCGCCGCGCTCGCCCGCCGCTCCGAGGTGTCCGTCTCGGTCGTCGAGGCCACGGAGCCGGACGACGGGGCGCTGCTGGAGGCCGGAGTGGAGGGCGCGGCGGCCCTCGCGCTCGCCCTCGGCGACGACCAGGCCAATATCCACGCCGCGCTGCGGGCCCGCCGCCTCAACCCCGAACTGCGGCTGGTCGTACGCCTCTTCAACCGCAAGCTGGGCCGGCACCTCGAAGCTCTCCTGCAGCGGGCCTCCGCCGTACGGGCCCCGGGGCTCGACGCCCGCGCGATCGACGCCTCGACGACCGTACTCTCCGACGCGGACACCGCCGCGCACTCGCTCGCCGCGGCCGCCGTCACCGGCACCACCAAGATCGTGCAGGCCGACGGGCTCATGCTGCGCGCCGCCGACCGCACCGCGGGCGAGCGCGACAGCCGCGGCGCGCTGTGCACCCTCGCCCTGCAGGCCGCCACCGACGACGACGAGCCGCAGCTCCTCCCGGACGACGAGACGCTGGCCCGTACGCACTCGGCCCACCCGGCCGTCGTGCTCGAAGCGCTCAGCAGCGGCACGGAACGTGCCTCGCCGGCCGTGCCCCGGCTGATCGGATCTCTGCCGCTGGGCTCCTTCTTCTCCCGCAGGCTGCGCCTCGCGAGCGCCGGTCTCACCGCCCTGGTCGCCCTGCTGGCGGTCCTGACCTGGCTGGTCACGGGCTACGACCTGTTGCACGCCACGTACCTCTCCCTCCTCGACGTCTTCGCGATCGGCGACCCCGCCGTGGACGAGTCCAGTGGGCGTCAGGTCCTCCAGCTCCTCGCCGGGTTCGCCGGAATGCTGATGCTGCCGCTGCTGTTCGCCGTCGTCCTGGAGAGCTATGGCGCCTTCCGCGCGGCCTCCGCCGTACGCCGGCCGCCGCGCGGCCTGTCCGGCCACGTCGTCCTGCTGGGCCTGGGCAAGGTCGGCACCCGCGTCCTCGACCGGCTCTGCGAGCTCGACATCCCGGTGGTGTGCGTCGAACGCGACCAGGGCGCGCGCGGGGTCGCGCTCGCCCGCAGCCGCCGGGTGCCGGTCGTCATCGGGGACGTGACGGAGGAGGGGGTCCTCGAAGCCGCCAAGATCCGGCGCAGCCGCGTCATGCTCGCCCTGACCAGCAGCGACAGTACGAACCTGGAGGCGGTGCTGTACGCGCGCGAGATCCGGCCCGATCTGCGGGTCGTCCTGCGGCTGTACGACGACGAGTTCTCCACGACCGTCTACCGCACGCTCCGGGACTCCTACCCCGGGGCCCTGACCCGCAGCCGCAGCGTCTCGGCGCTGGCCGGGCCCTCCTTCGCGGGCGCGATGATGGGGCGTCAGATCCTGGGCGCCATCCCGGTCCAGCGCCGTGTGCTGCTCTTCGCGGCGGTGGAGGTGGGCGGCCATCCCGAGCTGGCGGGACGTACCGTGGCCGAGGCCTTCCGGCCCGGCGCGTGGCGGGTTATGGCGCTCGACGTGGCGGCTCCCGAGGACCGCAGCCCCGACCTGTCCCTGCCGCTCCGGGTCGGCGAGGCGGGGCGCCCGGCGGAACTGGAGTGGGACCTGCACCCCGGGTACGTACTGCGCCCCGAGGACCGCGTCGTCATCGCGGCGACCCGGCATGGTCTCGGCCACCTGCTGCAGCGCGCTGCCGGATCGGCGGCGGACGCGGGCCGGGGGCGGGGGAGCGGCGACGGGCAGGACGGGGTTCCGGCCCGGGCACCGGACCGGAACCCGGGTCCGGCTTCGGATCCGGGCGGGCCCCGGGACATGGACCGGGACCGGGACACGAACCGGGACCTGGGCAGGGACACGGAGCGGGAGCGGGATTCGGACCGGGACCTGGGCAGGGACACGGAGCGGGAGCGGGATTCGGACCGGGACCCCGAGGCCCGTTAGGGCATGGCCGCCGCAGGCGGCTCGGCGCTCAGCGGCGATCGCGTGAGTGGCCGAAGAGGATCCGGTAGCCGATCAGCAGGACCAGCGCCCCCGCGATGGCGGCGACCCACGTCGCCGGATCGTAGAAGTCCTTTTCCACGGGCCGGTCGAGGAACTGCGCCGACAACCAGCCGCCGAGAAAAGCCCCCACGATCCCGATGAGAGTGGTGCCCACGAGGCCGCCGGGGTCGCGGCCCGGGAGCAGGACCTTGGCGATGACTCCGGCGATGAGGCCGAGGATTATCCAGCTGACGATGTCCATGTCGGGGTCCTCTCCAGAAGTTGGCCGTTCCAGTCCGGTGATCACGTCCGGACACCGGGAGGACGCTTTCGATCGCCTTCGTGGTTCGTCCGTTCAAGATGCGTATGCGTCGGCGCAAAAGTTGTGACGCGTGGTGTCTGGAGATGACGCCGAGTAGCGTCATATGCGGATCGCGGTTTCCATATTGCTGTGCACCGCCGCGGCTGGCCCTGACGGAGGTCGAGGTGACTGAAGCCATGAGCGCCGATCTGGCGGGCTTTCCGCAGGAGCGGTTGCTTGAGCTGCTCTTCGTTGGCGAGGACGTACCCATGCTGCGGCGGCGGCTGGCGGAGTGCGCGGCACGGGCGGGTCTCGGCGAGCCGCGCCGGAGCGACTTCGTACTCGCCGTGCACGAGGTGGCGTGCAACGCGGTCGAGCACGGCGGCGGGGCCGGCCGCCTGCTCCTCTACCGCGGCGACGGCACGCTGCACTGCCGCGTCACCGACCACGGCCCCGGCTTCAGCGAGGACGTCATTCCACCCGACCCGCCCGGGATGCTCGCGGGGGAGGGCGGCCGGGGACTGTGGCTGACCCGGCAGCTGACGGACCGTCTGGAAATCGCCGCGGGGGCGGTGGGCGCCGTCGTCACCCTCGTCATGGGCCTGCGCTGAGCGGCGCCGGCCTGCGCCCGCAGACCCTCGCGGACGCCCCGCACTCAACTACGCAGAGTATTCGTGATGTTCGACCGAATCTGTTCGGGTGTAGTCGCACTGACGCGCCCGAGGTACGCGACGCGGCGCGGGCCTCCTCCCACTGGAGGCCCGTCGTCGCGTCGTCGGCCCGGGAGGTGTCCCCAGGGGGAGGGCGGGATGGCAAAGATCCGCCGGATACTCCTAGGCGCCCCCTGAGGTGCCGCTGGGGCGCCGTGGCTGGGGGATCATCAGGAGGGGTCCGGTGCCCAGGGCAGCTTCCGGTTTTGGCCGAACCGCCTTGCCGTACGCGGGCCGTAGCCGCCAGCGCGTACCGACGGCGGCCAGCGCGAGGGTCGCTTCCGCCAGGCCGAAGGCGTCGCCGACGCATTTGCGGCTGCCCGCGCCGAAGGCGACCATCGCACCACGCGGCACCGACGACGCCCGCTCGGGAAGCCAGCGGTCGGGGTCGAAGCGCTCGGGGTCGGCGAAGACACGGGGGTCGCGGCCGAGGACGTACGGGCTGAACAGGACGGTTGTGCCAGGAGCCAGCCACTGTCCCGCGAGTACGGTCGCGGTGGTGACCATCCGGCTGAGCAGCCAGGCGGGCGGGTAGAGACGAAGGGTTTCGAGGACGACGCGCCGGGCGTAGTCGAGGGCGGGCAGGTCGGGGAAGGCGGGCAGCCGGCCCCCGAGGACGCGATCGACTTCGCCCAGCAACTGCCGCTCGGCTTCGGCGTTCTCACCCAGCAGGTGGAAAGCCCAGGCCAGGACACTCGCGGTGGTTTCCGTGCCGGCGATCAGCAGGGTCATGACCTGGTCGTGGATCTCCTCGTCGGTGAAGCGCTCGCCGCTCTCCTCGTCGGCCCCGATCAGGATCGACAGCAGGTCCCCGTTGTCGGCCCGGGCGCTCCGGCGGCCCTGGACGGTTTCCTCGATGACCGCGCGCAGCCTCGCGCGCGCCTGGTCGAAGCGCCTGTTCTCCGGGGTGGGCAGCTTCTCCAGCAGCCCGATCGGCGCGACCATGCGCTTGTAGACGCCTCTGAGAATGACGGGCAGACAGTGCTGTACCTCCTCAACGGCCCGGCTGTCGATCGTCGTGGAGAACAGCGTTCGCGTGGTGACGCGGACCGTGAGCGCATGCAGTGCCGCGTTGAGCTCGACGGCCCGGCCTTCCTGCCACGCCCCGAGCGTGGCGTCGATCTCCTCGCACATCACGGCGGCGTACGAGGCCATCCGGCCGGGGCGGAAGGCGGGCTGGACCAGCCGGCGCTGCATACGGTGCTCCGCCCAGCCCGAGGTGAACAGCCCGTTGCCCACGAGTGGTCGGACCTTGTCGAACAGCGGGCCGCCCTTGTCGTAGGTGCGCGGGTCCAGCAGTACCTGGCGTACGAGTTCGGGCCGGCAGACCATGTACGCCCGGTGCGGGCCGAGACGTACCTCGACCAGGTCGCCGTGGACGGGCAGGGCGGCCAGGAACTCCAGTGGGCGGCGCCGCAGACGGATCGCATGGGCGAGTACCGGGATCCGGCCGGGAGCGGTGCCCTTCGTCCACAGCACAGGGGTGCCGGTGGCCGTGGGGCCGGGCGTCGTGGGCCCGGTGGTCGTAGGGCCGGTGCCCGGCCGTTCGCGTGACGTCTCTGCCAATCTTCTGCTCCTCGTCATCGGTGGTGTCAGCACGCACGGCCGGCTGAGCCCGGCACCGGTGCCATGTCGGGCTGTGGACGGAATCGGGTGACGGGGGCGATGAGGCTGATCCAGCCCGAGGTGGAGCCGTCCCAGACGTAGCCGTCGCCGAAGTAGCGGGGGGTGAGGTACTCGAATTCCTGGCTGCCGGCGATGACGTAGTTCATGCCGTCGAGGTAGGCGAGGATCTCCACGCGGGTGCCGTACGGCCCGTGCCGTACCTGGTCCCGGGCCGCGATGTAGGCCCTCTCGTGGTGCTCCGCCTGCTCACAGAGCCGGTCGACTGCCTCTTGCAGACAGAGCCCTTCGCGCTCGATGAGCACGCGGACCAGCGTCATCTTGTCCTCCTGCGCGTGCTCCTTGCGCCACGACAGCAGATCGTTGACGATGATCATTTGCCGCATGGCGTGGGTGTGCACCTCGGTGAGCAGCGGCTCGTACGGGCTCATGTCGACCTCCGCCGCGTACTCGGTCATGAGCCGGATGAAGTCGCAGCCGAAGCTGTCCAGGCGCACGGCCATGCAGGTCTGGAAATCCGGCACCGTGTCCGTCAGCTTGAAACGGATCTCGGTCGCGCACCCGCGCAGAAACGCCTCGAGAGCGTCGGCGAACCGCCCGATCTGCGCGGGAGAGAGCCCCGGGCTGATCCGCCGCCACAGGTCCTTGCCCGCCAGCCCGTACGGGAAGTCCTCGCTGCCGCCGCGTTCGCCGTGGAAGTCGGCCATGATGCCGGTGAACACCGCGCGGGCAGCGGCCTCGTCGGCTCCCAGCGCCGAGCGGTCCGAGACGGAGCTGTCGATGACGGTGACGTACTGGTACCAGTCGGCGACGTCGAGGGCCCGCTGCTCACCGGCGTCCGGCACGGTCAGCGGTCCGTACAGCCCGTTCCGCTGGCGCAGGAAGAACAGCAGGTCCTCCTCGCCGGCGAAGCAGCCGCCGAGCCGGCGGCGCACCCAGCCGTTGGACCGGAACTCGATCTGCGCGGCCTGGGGGTGGTACGCGACGGGCAGCAGCCGGGGCATCTCGGGCAGGAAGAATTCGGTCATGAGGTCCTCGCAGAGGCTGCGTGAGCGAGTTGGCGCAGGGGCACGGTGGCCGCCTCGGGGAAGGGGGCGCGGTCAAGGGCGGCCAGAGCCCGGCGGCAGCGACGGGCGATCATGCTCTCGACCGCGAGGCGGGCACCGGTGGCCTCCAGGACGGCCCGTACGGCGTCGGCTTCCTCCCCGGTGAGATCGGAGCGGCCCACCAGTGCGTGCAGGAGCCGGAGTTGGGAGGGAGTGGCCTGCGCGACGGCGAGGGCCATCAGGGCCGTGTACTTGCCCTCGCGGAAGTCGTCGGCGGCGGGTTTCCCGGTCGCCGCGGGATCGCCGAAGGCTCCCAGGAGGTCGTCCCGCAGCTGGAAGGCCTCGCCGACCGGGAGGGCGTACGCGGTGCAGGCGTCCGTGACGGAGGTGTCGCAGCCGGCCAGCGCGCTGCCGAGGTGCAGCGGTCGCTCGACGGTGTACTTCGCGGTCTTGAAGCGGTTCACCTCCAGGGCGTGGGCGACGTCGCCGGCCGGCCTGCCGGTGCCGAGCAGGTCGAGGTACTGGCCGTACATGACCTCGTTGCGCATCGCGTCCACCACCGGGAGGGCTGCGCGCAGTTGGCCGGACGTGAGTCCGCTGGTGTGCAGCAGCTCGTCCGACCAGGCCAGTGTGAGGTCGCCGAGCAGGACGGCCGCGTTCACACCGAACCGGTCGGCGTTTCCGGGGCGGCCCTGGCTGCGGTGGCGGTGGGTCAGCGACCGGTGGACGGTGGGGCGCCCTCGCCGGGTGCCGCTGTCGTCCATGACGTCGTCATGGATGAGGGCGAAGGTGTGGAAGAGCTCCAACGACGCAGCGGCCCGCACCACTTGCTCGGGTGTTCCCTCACCACCCGCCGCGCGCCAGCCGCACACGCACATCACCGGCCGGATCCGCTTGCCGCCGATGAAGATGAAGCCGTCCAAGGTGTCGATGAGTTCCTGGAGCGGTGGTCTCGCGGAACGGCGCTTGGCCGCCAGGAACTCCGCGAGCACGGTGTCGACCGCCAGCCGGATCTCCGTCAGGTCCGGTACGGCATTGGTGGGGGTGGTCAGGGACTGGCGCTCGGCATCTGCCGCAGCAGCGCGCATGGCCCCCTCCTAAGGAGCGAGATGAGGCAGGGGCGGAGAGTGATGTGTTTAACACTCTTCGTGATTACGCCCTCAACCTTCACCGCACGGCGCTGGGGGAAACCGGGGACCTGGCCCCTTGGGGCGACAGGATCGACGAGGTGGCGCACGGCACGGCGCGCATCGCTCAACGCGCGCCGTGCGGCTGGATGCACGCCTTGCTAGAGCGACGCGTGCCGCGGCGTTTCCAACCGGCGCGGCCTCAGCCCAGCCGCCACCAGCTCGTCGCGTGCCTGCGCCGCGACACCTCCGGCCCCGCACTGCCCGGCCAGGCAGACGCCCCGGTGCAAGGGCTCGGCGGCCTCCGCGAGGCGTCCCGCGCGGCACAGCGCGGTACCGAGCTCGACCAGGGCGCGCGCGAGCTCGTACCCCGAGGGCGCCAGCTCCAACACGCGGACGGCCCGCTGCAGATGGGCGATGTCCTCCGGCCCCTCGGACAACCGGGCGAGCACCCGCAGCGCCTGTCCCACCGCCGTTCCCGTACCGAACCGCTCGGCGCGGCGCAGCGCCTCCTGCGCCAGCTCCAGCGCCCGCGCGGCGTCCGTCGTCCCGGAGGCGAGCGCCAGGTTGGGCAGCCAGGGGACCCAGGCGGGGTTGCGCATACCGCGCAGGTCGAGGCGGCGGCCCACCTCGGACAGCTCCTCGGCGGCTTCCTTGTGCATGCCGCGCGCCAGCAGCAGTTCGCCGTGGACGGTCTGGGCGTCGGGAAGCGTCACGGCCGAAGGGAACGGCTTGCCGAACCGGTGCTCCGCCGCCAGCTCATGGGCAGCCGCGGTGTCCCCACGGGCCATCAGGATCTCGATCAGGCCCGCCACCGCGTACCACTGCGCCGGGGTGCCCGCGGGCCCCAGCCGGTCCGCAAGCCGCAGCCCGGCGCGTACGAAGTCCTCGGCGTCGGTCAGTTGGCCCTTCCAGAAGCGGATGAAGCCCAGCAGGCTGTAGCCGAGCGCGAGGTGCATCCCGCGCCAGCCCTGCCGCTCGTACTCCGCGATGGCTCCCGCGTACAGCTCCTCGGCCCGGTCCGGGCGGTCGCAGTAGAGAAAGGTGAGCGCCACCAGCGACGGCACCTCGAAGCTCCACTCCTCGTCCGTCCAGGTCATCCCTTCAGGACCCAGCGCCCGCTCCGCGTACTCCAGCGCGGTCGACGCCGGTTCGCCGCGCACCATCGCATCCCACCCGCGCAGCCCGAACAGATAGCGCTCCGTCTGGCTCCTGCCGGTCAGCCGCCGCGTGAGGTGGGCGAGCCGGCGCGACAGGGCCGGGGCTTCGCGGTCTTCGGAGGTGAAGCTCGCCGCCATGAAGTGCTCCATGAGCATGCGCAGGCGCACGCGCGAGTCCGTGGCGGAACGGGCCTCCCGGATCGCCACATCCGCCGCCTCGGTCAGCCGGTCGCAGTACGCGAGCGTCCGGATGATACGGATCACGATGCTCTGCCGCAGCGCCGGCGACAGATCCGGCTCCTCCAGCGCGGCCCGCAAGAGGTTCACCGTCGCCGCCGGGTCCTGCAGCAGCCCCGGGGAACCCAGTTCGTACAGCACCGTGGCCGCAAGACCCGGGGGCGGAGGCTCGCGCAGGGCGCGGCTCAGGCAGCGGCGGGCGGCGCCGGGAGCTCCGCGGCGCACGTATTCCCGGGCGGCTTCGAGCAGTTGCTCCGCCACCCAGGCATCGCCTTCCGGCTGTGTCTCCAGCAGATGGCGGGCCACCGCGGCCGGGCTCTCGCCTGCCTCGACGAGCTCCCAGGCGGCCTTGCCGTGCAGTGCCACCCGCATCGCGGGCGGGATGGCGCGGTAGACCGCCGTCGCGATCAGCGGATGTACGAACTCCGGCTTCATGCTGTACGTCAGAATGCGCTCGGTCCGCAGCACGTCCGCCGCTTCCGCGGCCTCGGCCTGTCCCAGCGCCGCCAGGGATGAGGCGAGGCCGAAGGTCGCCTCCGAGCCGAGGACGGCCACGGCCCAGGCCAGCCGCACCGCGACCGAGCCGAGCTGCTCCAGCCGCTCCACCAGGCCGCCGTCCTTGGTCTCGGCCGCGAGGTCACGCAAGGCGCAGGCGTTCTCCCGCGCGGGGGCCAGGCGACGGTCGCGCACCTTCGCCACCAGCTCGACCGTCTCGAAGGGGTTGCCGCCGGTGACCAGCCAGGCTTCGTGACAGAAGTCGTCGTCGGCCTCGGTGCCCAGCGCCTCGCGCATCAGATCGGCGACGGCGGCCGGCGTCAGCGGCGCCAGGTCCAGCGGACGCACCCGGTTGCGCACGACCATGTCGCCGAACGCGTGGGCATTCTCGCGGAGTTCGTCCCTGCGGTAGGCGACGACCAGCAGCACCGGCAGTTCCTCCACCCGCCCGGCGAAGGACGTCAGCCACGCCAGGGACTCCGCGTCCGCCCAGTGAAGGTCGTCGACGACGAGGACCAACGGCCCGCGCCGCACCGCCACATGGGTCACCACCCAGTCCAGCCCGTCCCGCACGCCCTCCGGATCCGGCACCGCGCCGTCCGCGGCGGGGCACAGGCCGACACACGGGCCTACGATGCCGTACCAGTCGCCGAGCATCTCGCGGCGCTCGCTCTCGGAGTACGAGGCCAGCAGCGGCTGGAACAACTGCCGCACCACATGGAAGGCGAGGCTCTTCTCCTGCTCGCCGCCCTTGGCGAAGAGCCCTGTGCAGTCGCGGGCGGCCGCGAGGCCGCGCACCTCCTCCAGGAGGGTCGTCTTGCCCGCTCCGGCCGGTCCTGTGAAGGCCAGCAGGCCGCCGCGGCGTGCGGAGGGGGAGGGGGGGACCGCACCGGTCGCCGAACGGCCGCTGACGGTATCCAACGCCGCGGCTGTGACGACGAGTTCGGCATCTCGCTCAAGGGTCCTCGGGACGATCCGCGCGGCCCGCACGCGCGGCTCCTCGTCCATCTTTGGGGTTACGGCTGGCTGTGTTTCGGACCGGTCCGTGACCACCCGATTCCTCCCGGCGCGGTGAGCATGCACGTCGGCGATATCGCTCTTTGCTCTTGACTCAGCGTATCCCCCGACTAACCGTCAGACAGAGGACCATGGCGCAGATACATCCTGAGGAGTGGCCGCGGCCCTATACTGCCCCGCTTCGCGCGATGAGCCGGCGCGTGGCGGCCGCGGCGGTGGTGGTGCTCCGATTGTCGCTCGGCGGTCTTTCTGGTCTAGACCATGTGTCCCCGGTCCACTAGGGTGCCGCGCGCGTCCCGTCGCGCGTGTTCCGTCCTGCGCCCCCACGGACGTGCCCATGCCCGGAAGCGTTCGCCCAGGAGGTTTGTTACTCATGCGATGGCCCCACCCCCCACGCCGGCGCGGTCGGTTGCTGCTGTCGGCCGTGGCCGCGCTGCTGACGGCCGTGGCCGTCACCGTCCCCGCGTCCATGTCCGCGTCCGCGTCGGCCGCGATCGAGCCGCCCTACAGGGACCCGGACCGGCCCATCCCGGAGCGGGTCGAAGACCTGCTCGGCAGAATGTCGCTCGACGAGAAGATCGGCCAGATGACACAGGCCGAGCGGAACGCAGTCACCGCCGCCGATCTCACCGACTACCGCCTCGGCTCACTGCTGTCCGGTGGCGGCTCGGCCCCGTCGCCCAACACGGCGACCGCCTGGGCCGACATGTACGACGACTTCCAGCGCGCTTCGATGGCCACCCCGCTTGGCATCCCCATGATCTACGGCGTCGACGCGGTGCACGGCCACAACAACGTCCACGGGGCGACGATCTTCCCGCACAACATCGGCCTGGGCGCCACCCGCGACCCGGCACTCGTGCAGCAGATCGGCAGGGCCACGGCCGAGGAGGTCTCGGGCACCGGCATCGACTGGGACTTCGCCCCCTGCCTGTGCGTCGCGCAGAACGACCGCTGGGGCCGGACGTACGAGTCCTACGGCGAGAAGCCCGAGATCGCCACGTCGATGACCACGCTCATCACCGGGCTCCAGGGCGCCGAGCTCAACGACCCCGGCTCGGTGCTCGCCACCGCCAAGCACTACGTCGGTGACGGCGGCACCACGGGCGGCAAGGACCAGGGCGACACCGAGGTGAGCGAGGGCGAGCTGCGCGCCACCCACCTGCCGCCCTTCCGCGAGGCAGTGGCCAGGAACGTCGGTTCGGTGATGATCTCCTACAGCAGCTGGAACGGGCTGAAGCTGCACGCCCACCGCCACCTGATCACCGACGTTCTCAAGAACGAGCTGGGCTTCAAGGGCTTCGTCGTCTCGGACTGGAACGCCATCGACCAGATCGACGGGCAGCCCGGCTTCACGGCCGAGGAGGTGCGCACCGCGATCAACGCGGGCCTGGACATGATCATGGTGCCGCAGGAGTGGCGTACGTTCATCACGACGCTCAAGTCCGAGGTGGAGGCCGGCCGTGTGCCGATGTCCCGTATCGACGACGCCAACCGCCGCATCCTGACGAAGAAGTTCGAGCTGGGGCTGTTCGAGAATCCGTACACCGACCGCTCGTACACCGGCACGGTCGGCAGCGCGGAGCACCGGCAGCTGGCCCGTGAGGCCGTGCGCAAGTCGCAGGTCCTGCTGAAGAACGAGAAGGACGTCCTGCCGCTGCCCAAGACCGCCGACAAGGTCTTCGTGGCCGGCAAGAACGCCGACGACATCGGCAACCAGAGCGGTGGCTGGACCATCGAATGGCAGGGCAAGAGCGGCCCGATCACACCGGGAACCACGATCCTCGAGGGCATCCGCTCGGCCGTGTCACCCGCCACGACCGTCACGTACGACCGCAATGGCAACGGCATCGACGGCAGCTACAAGGCCGCCATCGCCGTCGTCGGCGAGACGCCCTATGCGGAGGGCAAGGGCGACCGTCCCGAGGGGCTCGGGCTGGACACCGAGGACCTCGACACGCTGGCCAGGCTGAAGGCATCGGGCGTGCCGGTGGTCGTGGTCCTCGTCTCCGGGCGCCCGCTGGACATCGCCTCCGAACTGCCGTCGTGGGACGCGCTGATGGCCGCATGGCTGCCGGGCACCGAGGGCAACGGCGTCGCGGACGTTCTGTTCGGCGACTACAAGCCGACGGGCAAGCTGCCGGTGACCTGGATGCGGAGCGCGAGCCAGCAGCCGATCAACGACGGCGACGGCAAGGAGGCGCTGTTCCCGTACGGCTACGGCCAGACGTATCCGTGACACGTATCCCTGGAGCGGAACTCTGCGGCATCGCCGAACATCGCGAGGGGCCACCAGCAGCGCTGGTGGCCCGTCCGCCCTCCGCCCGCAAGCTCGCGCCCCACCCCTGACCTCCGGCAACGGGCGGGCGGGGTGCCCCACGGCTCCCGTACGGCCCGCCGTGCCCTTAGCATGGCGTCATCGGCGCGTACCCCGGTCCGGGGGCGCGACCCTTGTCTGTCAGGAGTGTGACGCTGTGCTGCGCACCATGTTCAAGTCCAAGATCCACCGCGCCACGGTGACCGAGGCCGACCTGCACTACGTGGGATCCGTCACGGTGGACGCCGACCTCATGGAGGCGGCCGACCTGCTGCCCGGTGAGCTGGTCCACATCGTCGACATCGACAACGGTGCTCGCCTGGAGACCTACGTCATCGAGGGCCGGCGCGGCTCCGGCGTCATCGGGATCAACGGAGCGGCGGCCCATCTCGTACACCCGGGGGACCTGGTCATTCTGATCAGCTACGCGCAGGTGGACGACGCCGAGGCCCGCCGCCTCCGTCCCCGGGTCGTCCACGTCGACGCGAGCAACCGCATCACCGGCCTCGGCGCGGACGCATCCGAGCCGGTGCCCGGGAGCGGCGACGAGCGCAGTCCGCACGCCGTTCCCGCCCCGGCTTCGGCAGGCTGAACGGCGGCGCCGCCGAGCTGTGCCGTGATCCGGGAGGCCTCGACGTGCCCGGGCCGCGGGGCCCGGCCGGGGACCCGGGGGTCGCCGGGGTCGCGGGCATGCAGGGCGTCGCGGGTCTCCCGGGCGTCGCGGGCCGCCTGAGCCGCCCCCGCCCGCCTTGTGCTACTCCGGCGCGCTTTCCGGTGTCTCCAGGACCGTGTGGACGATGTCCTTGTGGAAGCCGCGGATGTGCGCCTCCACGAGGTTCCCGGCCAGCTCGGCGTCCTTCGCCACCACGGCGTCGTAGATCGCGTGGTGCTCCGCCCGCAGCCGGGCGCGGACGGCTTCCCAGTCCGACAGCTTGTTGAACGCGGAGAGCAGGGTGTGCCGTACCGCGTTGCGGACGGCGATCGTCATGTCGGCCATCAGCCGGTTGCCTCCGGCCTCGGCGATGGCGACGTGGAATTCGGTGTCGCTGTCGTTGAACTGCTCGCGGGCCAGTCCCCCTTGATCCATACGGAGAAGGGGCTCGCGCATGCGGGCGAGATCGTCCTCGGTGGCGCGCTCGGCCGCGAGGCGGGCGCTCGACCGCTCCAGCGTGGCGCGCGCCTCGGCGACGTCGCCGAGCGGGAAGTTGGCCAGCGCCATGTGGAGGCGGAGGAGCTGGGTCAGGCCCTCACTGGGCATGGCGGCGATCACGCTGCCGGACGCCGGGCCCGTTCCGACGCGGGAGCGCAGCACGCCCTGGGCCTCCAGCACCCGCAGCGCCTCCCGCACGGCGGCGCGGCTCACGCCCAGCAGCTCGACCAGCTCCCGTTCCGGGGGCAGGCGGTCTCCCACGCGCAGGTTGCCCGCCAGGATCTGTTCCTCGATCCGGGCGAGGACGAGCTCGAAGGTACGGGATCGCGGCACTGGCTCCCAGGCCGCGGTCGTCTGAGCCATGGAAAGCCCTTTCACCCGGTGATGGCCGCATCGATAGCCGCATGGATTCCTCATCGCTGCGGGTCGGGGTGAGCCCCCGCTCGCATCCGATCATAGCTTGAGGCACCCGATGCTTGGTCGGACCAAGCGAAATTTCTGTGACGCACCCCTGGACACGATTCCCCGAGCGTGCTTAGCGTGAGATATCCAAAGCATGGTCTGACCAATGTGAGGGTCGCATGTACCAGCCTGATCTGTCCCCCGTCGCCGACAGCCTCGCCCTGTCCTCGCTCCTCGCCGCGCTTCCGCTCCTTACGCTCTTCGTCCTGCTCGGCGGGTTCCGGCTGAAGGCGCACTGGGCCGGCCTCGCATCACTCGCCGTGGCCGCCGCCGTCGCCGTGGCCTGTTACGACATGCCCGCGGGCCTCGCGGCCCTGTCGGCCAGTGAGGGAGCGGCCTTCGGCCTGTTCCCGATCATGTGGATCGTCGTCACGGCGATCTGGGTCTATCAACTCACCGTCGTGAGCGGTCGCTTCGAGGATCTTCGCCGGGCTTTCGGCCTGATCAGCGATGATCCGCGGGTCCAAGCCGTGATCATCGCGTTCTGCTTCGGCGGCCTGCTCGAAGCGCTCGCCGGATTCGGCGCCCCGGTGGCGATCACCGGCGTCATGCTCATGGCGCTGGGCTTCGCTCCCGTACGGGCGGCGATCACCGTTCTGGTCGCGAACACCGCACCCGTCGCGTTCGGCGCGATCGCGATTCCGATCATCACGGCGGGCAACCTCACCAAGATCCCGTACACCGACATCGGCGCCTACGTGGGCCGCCAGACGCCGCTGATCGCCCTCTTCGTGCCGCTGCTGCTCGTGGCGCTCGTCGACGGCCGGCGCGGGGTCCGCCAGACCTGGCCGGTGGCGGTGGTGTGCGGTGTCGTGTTCGCGCTCGCCCAGTTCGTCAGCGCCAACTACATCTCGGTGGAGCTGACCGACATCATCGCCTCGCTCGCGGCTCTGGCGGCGATCGTCCTCTTCCTCCGGGTCTGGCGGCCTCGGGGCGGCGACGAGGCCAGGGCAGCCCTGGCGCGCGACGGCGATTCCGGGCCCGTCGGCACCGCCGGCGGGGACGAGCCGGCGGATGGCGCGGGCGCAGGACCGCACCGTGGCCGCGCCCCGGGCGGGCCTGGCTCCGGCGTCTCCGGCGCCGCGACCCGTACGCGCTCGGCGGCGGGCAGCACGGCGGCCCCCGAGGACCGCGCCAGCGGCTCCCGGGTCGTCATGGCGTTCCTGCCCTACCTCATCGTGATCGCGGTCTTCTCGCTGGCGAAACTGTGGGAGCCGGTCAAGGAGTTCCTGGCGTCCAGCGATCTCAAGATCAGCTGGCCGGGTCTCGACGGCCAGGTCCTCACGGCCGCGGGCGAGCCGTCGACCACCACCGTCTACACCTTCCCGTGGCTGTCCTCGCCCGGCACGCTGCTCCTGCTGTCCGGCCTCGTCGTCGCCGGCGTCTACCGCGTGAGCCCGGCGGCCGCCGCCCGCGAGTTCACCGCCACCGTGGCCAAGCTGCGGTGGGCCCTGCTCACCGTCGCGTCCGTCCTCGCCCTCGCCTACGTGATGAACCTGTCGGGACAGACCATCACCATCGGCACGTGGATTGCCGGGACGGGCGCTGCCTTCGCGTTCCTCTCTCCCGTACTGGGCTGGCTGGGTACGGCCGTCACCGGCTCGGACACCTCGGCCAACGCCCTGTTCGCGACCCTCCAGCAGGCCGCGGGCAACAAGGCCGGCCTCGATCCGACCCTGCTCGTCGCGGCCAACACCTCGGGCGGGGTCGTCGGCAAGATGATCAGCCCTCAGAATCTGACGATCGCCGCCACCGCCGTCGGCCTCGTCGGCCGGGAGTCCGTCCTGTTCCGGGGCGCGATCAAGTGGAGCCTGCTGCTCCTCCTGGCCATGTGCGTGCTGGTCTTCCTGCAGTCGGGCGCCCTCGCCTGGATGCTCCCCTAGATCCCCGCGGGCGCCGCCGCACGGCGCCTGCGCACCGGAGGAATCATGCGGATCGCGCTGTTCATCAGCTGCCTGGACGACACCCTCGCCCCGGCGACCGGCCGGGCGGTGGTCAGCCTGCTGGAACGGCTGGGCTGCGAGGTGGAGTTCCCGCAGGCCCAGACCTGCTGCGGGCAGATGCACTTCAACACCGGTTACGTACGGGAGTGCGTGCCGCTCGTACGGCGCTTCGCCGGTGCCTTCGCGGGCTACGACGCGGTGGTGACGCCTTCGGGGTCGTGCGCCGCCATGGTGCGCGAGTACCACGGGCGGGTGGCAGGCGCGGCCGACGACGACGGCCGGCTGTCCGCGGCGGTGAGCGCAGCGCCGAAGGTGTACGAGCTCTCCGAGTTCCTCGTCGACGTCCTCGGCGTGACCGATGTCGGGGCCCACTTCCCGCACCGGGTCACGTACCACCCGACGTGCCACGGGCTGCGCGCGCTCGGCATCGGCGACAGGCCCCTGGCGCTGCTGCGTGCGGTGCGCGGCATCGATCTGGTCGAGCTGCCCGCGGCCGAGCAGTGCTGCGGCTTCGGCGGCACCTTCGCTCTGAAGAACGCCGACACGTCGGTGGCGATGTGCGCGGACAAGGTGCGGCACGCGCTGGACAGCGGAGCCGAGGTGCTGTGCGCGGGCGACAACTCCTGCCTGGTGCACATCGGCGGGATGCTCTCCCGGCTGCGCACGGGCGTCCGCACGGTGCACCTGGCCGAGATCCTCGCCTCCACCGAGTCCACGGCGTCCATCTCGTCCGCCGCTTCCAGCGAGTCGGTCCAGGTGGTGGGCAGGACGGGGCCGCCCCGTCCTTCCCAGTGCGGCGCGGAAGGGGTGAAGTCCGCATGAGCGGCCGGACGTTCCTCGGTATGCCGGCGTTCCCCGACGCGGCACGATCCGCTCTCGCCGACACGCAGCTGCGCAGCAATCTCGCCCACGCCACCGCCACCATCCGGGACAAGCGGGCGGAGGCCGTCGGCGAGCTGGACGACTGGCAGGAGCTGCGCGAGGCCGGGCGTGCCGTCAAGGAGCGCACGCTGCGCCACCTGGACCGGTATCTGCTCCAGCTCGAGGAGCGGGTGACGGCCGCAGGCGGCCGGGTGCACTGGGCGCGCGACGGCGAGGAGGCGAGCCGGATCGTCGCCGACCTCGTCCGCGGCACGGGCGAGCGGGAGGTGGTCAAGGTCAAGTCGATGGCCACCCAGGAGATAGGCCTGAACGAGGCGCTGGCCGAGGCCGGCATCGCCGCGTACGAGACCGACCTGGCCGAGCTGATCGTCCAGCTCGGGCAGGACCTGCCCTCGCACATCCTGGTGCCGGCCATCCACCGCAACCGGGCGGAGATCAGGGAGATCTTCCTGCGCGCGATGGGGGAGTACGGCGCCGCCGCACCCGCCGGACTCAGTGACGATCCACGGGAGTTGGCCGAGGCGGCGCGGCGGCATCTGCGGGAGAAGTTCCTGCGGGCGAAGGTCGCCGTCTGCGGGGCCAACTTCCTGGTGGCCGAGACCGGCACCGCGGTGGTGGTGGAGTCGGAGGGCAACGGGCGGATGTGCCTCACGCTCCCCGAGACCCTCATCTCCGTCGTCGGCATCGAGAAGGTCGTGCCGACGTGGCAGGACCTGGAGGTCTTTCTGCAGCTCCTGCCCCGCTCCTCCACGGGCGAGCGGATGAACCCGTACACCTCCACCTGGACCGGGACCGCGGGCGGCGACGGGCCCCGCACCTTCCATCTGGTGCTGCTGGACGGCGGCCGGACGGACACCCTCGCCGACCCGGTCGGCCGCCAGGCGCTGAACTGCATCCGCTGCTCGGCCTGCCTGAATGTGTGCCCGGTGTACGAGCGGGTCGGCGGACACGCTTACGGGTCCGTCTATCCCGGCCCGATCGGCGCCATCCTCAGCCCGCAACTGCGGGGCGCGACGTCGCCGGTGGACCGCTCCCTGCCGTATGCGTCGAGCTTGTGCGGGGCCTGTTACGAGGTCTGCCCGGTCAAGATCAATATCCCGGAGGTGCTCGTCCATCTGCGGGCCCGGGTGGTGGACGGTGCCAGGCGGCGCCGGGTGCCGGGGCTCGAGCGGGCGGCGATGGCGGTGGCGGGCTGGGTGCTCTCCCGTCCGTCCCGTCTGGCGGCGGTACAGCGGGTGGGGGCCGTGGCCGGGCGGCTGCTGGGCGGGCGCCGGGGCGTACGCCGGTTGCCGGGGCCGCTGTCCGCCTGGACCGACGCCCGCGACGCACCGCTCCCGGCCGAGGAGAGCTTCCGGGCCTGGTGGAGGAGGACACACTCGTGAACGCACGCACTGAAGTGCTGGACCGCATTCGCCGCGCGCTGGCGGACGTACCGGAGGGCGAGCGTCCGGAGGACGTGCCGGTGGCCCGGCACTACTCCCGGGGCGGATCCCCGCCCACCGGGTCGCCGGCGGCGGTGAAGCTGCTGGCGGAACGGATGGCGGACTACGGGGCTGTGGTGCGGCTGGTGACCGCCGACGACGTGGCTGGGGGCGCCGAAGCGGTGGGGGCGGGCGTCGACAGCGCGGCCTCCGGCGGCGCGGCCTACGGCGCCGTGGCCACGGCCGTCGCGGAGGCTCTCGCCGCTCGCCGCGCGGGCTGCGTCGTCGTGCCCCACGGATTTCCGCCCGCGTGGCGGGCCGGGCTGCCCCCGGAGCGGGTGCTCAGCGACGATCCGCGGCTGCCCGTACGTGAACTCGACCGCGTCGACGGCACGGTGACGACGGTGGCCGCGGCCATTGCGGACACCGGAACGCTGGTCCTCGACGGCGGCCCCGGCCAGGGCCGGCGAGCCCTGACCCTGGTGCCCGACTACCACCTGTGCCTGATCCGGGCCGACCAGATCGTGGCCTCCGTGCCGGAGGCTCTGGCCCGGCTGGATCCCGCCCGGCCGCTGACTTTCATCTCCGGCCCTTCGGCCACCAGCGACATCGAACTCGACCGGGTCGAAGGCGTGCACGGACCGCGCACGCTCGAGGCCCTGATCGTCGTCTGATGTCCGCGAGTGCCCTTATTTTTGCAGGGAGTTGCCATGACCGTCCTCGACCGATACCCGAGCCTCACGCGGGCTGCGGTGCCTGAGCGCACCGTCCCGCGTCCGGAGCACCCCAGAGCCATGGCGTTCTGCGCGCTGCCCGCCGAGGACTGGGCGGTGCACCGGGCCAGGTCCTTCGCCCGCGCACAGCTCATGGCGTGGCGGACGGGCGACGACCTGGCCGAGTCGGCGCGCATCATCGTCACGGAGTTCGTCACCAACGCCGTGCGGCACAGCGGCGCCGCCGACGTCAGCGTACGGCTGGCCCACGCCCCTCCGGAGGTGTGGATCGAGGTCTTCGACGGCGGCCGGTGGCGGCCCGCTCCCGGCCCTTCCGTTCCGGGCCCTTCAGTTCCCGGCATGGACCTGGACGCGGACCTCGCCGAGTGCGGCCGGGGCTTCCCCCTGGTGGACGCCCTGGCACGGCGGTACGGCGTCCACGTCACGCCCCACGGCACGTGCGCCTGGGCGCTGCTGGTGACACCCCCGGCAGCGCACGCCTAGCGCGCGTTTCCGGCCAGCTCCCTGAGGACGCGCTCGGTGAATGCGTCGAACGGAACGTCCCCCAGCACCTAACCCGCATCCGTCCACGCCGGGGCCCAGGGGCGGCGGGCCGACCTGGTGCATGTGGGCTCCGTGGACGGCCACGTGCGACGGTACGCCGTCCAACCATGAGGCCGAGCCTGCGCCGCTTTGCCGGAGATATCGTGCTTACCCATCCCGAACTGCCCTGTGATGAAAGTGAGTTGACTCCGTATCCGTTTGTGAAGACCTTGTGTTCAATCGCAAGGTACCTCTAACGTGCTCGGCGTTCGAGAGACGAACACCGCGTGGCCGGACCGCCGAATCCTGCCCCCGGCGCGCGGCAGCACGTCATCGCCGCCGGGCAGGAGCGGGGGACCCACTTTGTGCCGTACGGACCGTATGTTCCGGACGGCTTGGGGTGAAGCCGTGGCAGCCGCACGGCCGGGCGAGTCTCCAGCCCGAACCCGACAGCTCACCTCGCAGGCGTTCGGAGTACGGAGCCTCCATGACGTCTGCAGTCGGACGACACCGCGTCCCACGTCCCCGGAACGCCACCCGCCGCCCCGCCGGCCGCGGCTCCGCCGCCGGCGCGCCCCCGGCGCCACGGTAAGCAGGGGCGACCGCATCGCACTCTCCGCCGCCACCGGCGACATCACCGGGCCTCACCTGCACTTCGAGGTGCACACCACCCCGGAGTACGGGTCCGCCGTCGACTCGCTGGACCGGCTGCCGGCCCACGGCCCGCAGAGCTGACGCCTCACCCCGGACCGAAGATTCCGTCACAGGCCCGGTGCGGTGATCGGCCACGCGTTCCCCTGCGTTCCCACCTACCCCCACCTGCTGAATTCCCCTGCCCGATGGGCAAACCCAGGACCTGCCACCCCTCCCGGCAGGCAGGAGGAGACACGATGAGACCTTTCGCGCTGAACTACGCCCGCCCGGCCGTACACCCACCCCTCGCGATTCCTTACGTCTATGAATCCACACGGCAGTTGAACGTCCTGCCCGACGGACGCCCGGCCATCAGCGACCAGGCTCTGCTGCTGGCGACCGGCACCACTACGTCCACCGCCGGTTCCAAAACGCACTTCGACGACTGAGCGTGACCTCGGACAGGTGCTGGGCGGGTCAGTCTCCGCCTGTCGGCTGATACCGGCCTGCTGACCACGTCCTGGAGGCGGCAACGCTCACGTTGGTCCAGACCTATTGACGATAGGTCTCGACCAACTTACGTTCAACGCGTGTTACGCAGAATGCGGTCACCGGCATGCGAGGGAGCGCAGCATGATGGGTCGGACGGCACGTCTGCTGGTGGTCGGCCTGGCGATGGCTTTCGCCGTGCAGATGCCGGTCGCCGCGGCACCGAGTGCGCCGAGCGCACCGCGGGACGAAACCTGCGCGGTCAAGCCGAAGCCCTCGGGCAAGGTGCTCCAGGGGTACTGGGAGAACTGGGACGGCGCGGCGAACGGCGTTCACCCGCCGTTCGGATGGACTCCGATCACTGACACCCGTATCCGCGATCACGGTTACAACGTGATCAATGCGGCATTCCCGGTCATCCGCTCGGACGGCACCGTCCTGTGGGAGGACGGGATGGACGCGACGGTGAAGGTGGCGACCCCGGCCGAGATGTGCCAGGCCAAGGGGGCCGGTGCCACAATCCTGATGTCCATCGGCGGTGCGGCGGCCGGTATCGACCTCAGCTCCCGTACGGTCGCCGACCGCTTCATCGAGACCGTGGTGCCGATCCTCAAGGAGTACAACTTCGACGGCATCGACATCGACATCGAGACCGGCCTCGTCGGCAGCGGCAACATCAACGAGCTGTCGACCTCGCAGGCCAACCTCGTGCACATCATCGACGGCGTGCTCGCCCGGATGCCCCCGGACTTCGGCCTGACGATGGCGCCCGAGACGGCCTACGTCACCGGGGGCAGCGTGACATACGGCTCGATCTGGGGCGCCTACCTGCCGATCGTGAAGAAGTACGCCGACAACGGCCGGCTCTGGTGGCTGAACATGCAGTACTACAACGGCAGCATGTACGGGTGCTCCGGCGACTCGTACTCCGCCGGCACGGTCGAAGGGTTCACCGCGCAGACGGACTGCCTGAACAGGGGCCTGGTCGTCCAGGGCACCACGATCCGGGTTCCCTACGACAAGCAGGTACCGGGATTGCCGGCGCAACCGGGCGCCGGGGGCGGCCACATGTCGCCCGACCTGGTGTCGCAGGCCTGGAACACCTACAACAACGGATTGAAGGGCCTGATGACCTGGTCGATCAACTGGGACGGGTCGAAGGGATGGACGTTCGGGGACAACGTCAAGGCTCTGCAGGGCCGCTGAAGCCGGAACTTCCGGAGTCAAGTAGGTCGATCGCACCCCCCATGGGCGACGAGCGGGTCCGCGACCGACCGGTAGTGCTCGGGCCAGCGGTGTCCGGGGATTCCGCCGAGACCCTGGGCTCAGGTGTCGGTGCGAGCCAGGATGCCTTCGAGCAGCCCCGTCGCCTGGCCGACCTCGATGAGGTACCCGTCCGGATCACGCATGTAGCAGCGCAGTTCGGCACGACGGTCGATGGGTGGGGTGAGGAATCGAGCGCCCTTGGCGCTCGCCGCGGCATAGAAGCCGTGAATGTCTGCCACCCGTACATTCAGAAAGCTGGACACGGTGTTGGGGTCATCGGGTGTCCGCAGGACGACATCGGGTTTGTCCTCGGTGGGGCCGCCGCCCGGGTTCATGATGATCCAGCTGTTGGCGATCTTGATGATGCACGGGTTCTCCTCCAGCACCACCTCTCCGCCCAGCACGTCGGCGTAGAACGCCCGCGAGCGAGGGACGTCGCTGACCGTGAGAAAGTGCGTGAGCACGAGGCCTTCGGTCGGTGCAGGAAGATCATTGGGCTTCATGTGCTGCTCCAGATCGGGTCACCGCCGCCACCGTCGGCGGCTGGCGCGATGGGTCGGCCGTTGACGAGTCTGCGTGAGCGGCGGTCACGGGGCGCGATCGAGAGGGCTGGTTGAGTGAGAGACAGACCGCCGCTGCGGTCAGGTGGTGGACTGGGAGGCCTGCCGGGCGACACCGTCGACCGCCGCCGGATCGTCCAGGATCTTCACGTAGGCCTGGGCCAGGTCCTCGACGTGCCCCCAGCTCCAGCGCTTGGAGGTGTCGCCGTAGAAGGCGGCCTGCCCGGGGCAGGGGGCTGTCGGGGGCGCCGGGCCGGTGGCCCAGTGGCCGGGCCGTGCCCGGCTTCCTCCCATCGCCCCGAAGCCGTAGACAGCACCGAAGTTGAACCAGTCGGCCTGTCGGGGGCGTCTTGAGCAACGTCATGACCCGCAGGAGAAAGAAGAGAGTCTTGGAGACCACAGGACCACGCCCGTCCCGCCGCGCGGTACTGGCCCTCGGCGCTGGGACAGCACTGACCGCCGCCTTGTCCACGGGAGGGAGGGCGTACGCTTCAGCGCCCTGCGGAGACGGGATATCCAGGCAATTGAGAGAGCTTGAGCAGGAGCACTCCGCCCGTCTGGGTGTGTTCGCCCGCAATACTGCCACGGGCAGAACGGTGCTGTACCGCGCGGACGAGCGGTTCCCGATGTGCTCGCTGTTCAAGACGCTCGCCGTCGCGGCCGTCCTGCGGGACCTCGACCGGGACGGCACGTTCCTGGCCAAGCGCATCCGGTACAGCGAGAAGGACGTCACGGATTCCGGCCACGCCCCGATCACCGGCAAGCCCGAGAACCTCGCCAACGGCATGACCGTCGGCGAACTGTGCGCCGCCACCATCTGCTACAGCGACAATGCCGCGGCAAACCTCCTCCTCCGCGAGCTGGGAGGACCGACCGCCGTCACGCGCTTCTGCCGATCGATCGGGGACGGGACGACCCGGCTCGACCGGTGGGAGCCCGAACTGAACTCCGCGGAACCGTGGCGGATGACCGACACCACCAGCCCCCGAGCCATCGGACAGACCTACGCGCGCCTCACTCTCCGCGACGCGCTCACACCCCAGGACCGGGGGCAGCTGACCGAGTGGCTGCTGGCCAACACAACCAGCGGCGAGCGCTTTCGTGCGGGCCTTCCCGCCGACTGGACCCTCGCCGACAAGACCGGCGGCGGGGAGTACGGGACCAACAACGACGTGGGCATCACGTGGCCTCCGGACCGGTCACCGATCGTGCTGGCCGTCCTGACGACCAAACACGAACCGGACGCGCCGGCCGACAACCCACTGGTCGCCAAGGCCGCCGCATTGCTGGCGACAGCACTCACCTGACGCGATCGACCCAGCGGCGTACCGGGGCGTCACCCCGGCACTCTGCGCCGGCTGGCGTCCGATCAGTCGTTTTCGGAAAGTGAGGAATGGAGAAGCGAGGAATTGATGGCGCGGGTCAAGCGGCGAGGAATGGCCGCACCAGGCTGAGCAGCGCTTCGGGGCGGTGGAGCGGAATGATGTGCCCGCAGTCCTCGAGGACATGGCCGACGATGTCGTCGGCCACGGGCCGGAGTTGCCGTTCGAGCGCCGCACCGACCGGGCGGGCGCCGATGGCCATGGTGGGCACGGTGAGCCGGCCCGTATCGACGGCGTCCTGGATCTGTTGTGCACTGGTGGGCAGTGCGCGGTAGTACGAGAAGGCGCAGCGCAGGGCCTCGCTTCCGGTGTAGGCGCGGACGAAGGCCTCCCGGAGGGCGGGGCGCACACCTCGGCCGAGAGTGCCGGATTCGAGGAACCAGTCGACGTACTGCGCTTCATGGCCGGTCAGGACGGACTCGGCCAGGCCGGGCACCGCGTGGAAGCCGAACCACCACGGCGCCCCGCCCGCGAGGAACCCTTCGGCGCCCGGCAGCCTGCCCAGGAGCGACTCCATGACCACCAGTCGCCGGACGAGGTCGGGGCGGCGCATGCCGAGCAGGAATGCCGGCGGGGTGCCCGCGTCGATGCCGACCACGGCAGCGGAGGTCACGCCGAGGGCGTCCAGGAGGTCTTCGGCGTCGGTGGCGAGGGTCCCGGCGTCGTAGCCGTCCGCCGCCCGCGTGCTCGCGCCGAAGCCCCGCAGATCCGGAGCGATCACCCGGTGCTGCCCGGCCAGCCCGTCCAGGACCTCGGTCCACAGCTGCCAGGTGTGCGGAAAACCGTGCAACAGCAGAACGGCCGGCCCCTCACCGGCCAGGGCCACATTGAGTTCGACCCCGTTGGCTGCGATACGGCGGAGCTCGACCCCGGACGCGTGACGGCGCGGGGCCTGGGGCGGAGTGAGGGCCACAACGACCTCCTGTTTGGGGGACAGTTACCGCACACCGCGGACAGCCCTGTGCGAGACCCACGCCGCTGAAGTCGCCATCGACCAGGCCGCCGCACCTTCGCACCTTCCTGCGCAAGCCGTGGCACCGCCCGTCCTGCGCCCCGGCCCGCGCGGCCGCTGTGGTCAGCCGGGTCGTTATGCCGGCGGCTGGCTGCCGGACAGCTGCATGGAGTCGGCGATCGACTCCACTTCGACGGCGAGCAGGGTGGCGGCGCGGTGACCCATCCCGTCGAACTGCCCCTGCACTTCGAGACTGACGATGCCGTGCAGCCGGGCCCACACGATGATCGTGCCGGCGAGCGCGGTGGCCGCGTCGGCCTCCGGCGCGTAGTCATGAACCCACGCGGCGGCGGCCGGCGTCCGCGAGAGCCAACGCTCCAGTTCGGCCCGGAGTCCTTCGGCCGCGGGCCAGCACTGTCCGTGTGCCAGCACGGTCAGGAACGGGCCGAGCACCGCTCTGGCGTTCTCGACCGTCTCAGCAGGCGCCTGGTACGTGGGTGACGGTGTACCCGCCAGCAGTTGGTAGAGGTGGGGCGCCTTCACCGCCCACTCCCGGTAGGCGGCGGCCAGGGCATGAAGCCGCTCGCGCGGCGAGCCGGCGGCAGTCGCCCTCGCCGCTCTCCGTACGGCGGCGGCTGCGTCGTCGTAAGCGTCGCGGATCAGCTCGGTGAGCAGGTCGTCGCGGCTTCCGAAGTACTTGTAAAGGGCCGGCCCGGTCATGCCCAGTGTCCTGGCGATGGCGTTGAGGCTGAGGGCTCCGGCACCGCCGGTGCCCATCTGGGCCAGCGCCGCCTGCTTGATCTCGTTGCGCACCTGGTTCCGGTAGCGCTGCCGTGGTGTGTCCCGGCCGGTCGGCATGGGCGATCAACCTCTCGTGCGCTGGAAGCCCAAAGGGTTACACCCTATAGCCAAAGTTTTCCATATGCCCAACGGTGTGCGGGTCTCCGGAAGCTCCCGCGGCCCGGCCGGCAACCCAAGGCCGTCGGGGGAGCGGCCGGAGAGACAGCAGTGCCGCCCGCGGCGTGGAGCGGCCGGGTCAGCTCCCGAGCGCCGCCCGGGCCGCGGGCAGCGCGCGCTCCCGGTCGCCGGGCACCAGGCCGATACGGGTGCGGCGGTCCAGCAGGTCGCCGACGTCCAGGGCCCCTTCGTGCCGTACGGCCCAGCGCAGTTCCGCCCCGGTGACGCCCGCGGCGACGGGCTCGAGGAGAGCGGGGTCCTCCGCCGCCTCGGCCAGGACGGCACCGGCCTCGCTCCCGTACCGGGCGACCAGCCGCGGCGGGGCGTCCACCCCCGCGGGCCTGTGCGGTGCGGCGGCTCCGATGAGCGGCAGCGACCGCGTGCGGCAGGGCTGTGCTGCGATGCCGGCCCTGGCGACAGCCGCGTCGACCGCGTCCTCGGCCATGGCGCGGTACGTGGTGAGTTTGCCGCCCACCGCGGTGATCACACCGGAGGGCGAGGTGAGGATGGCGTGCCGCCGTGACAGGTCGGCGCTGCGCCCCGACCCCGAGTCCAGGAGGGGACGCAGTCCCGCGAACGAGCCGATGACGTGCTCGCGGGTCAGGGGTGTGGCGAGCACCCCGGACAGGACGTCGAGCAGGAAGTCGATGTCGTGGCCGGGCGCTTCGGGGATGTCGGGGACCGGTGTGTCCAGCGGCTCGTCGGTGAGGCCCGCGTAGATACGGCCGTCGGGCTGCGGCAGCGCGAAGACGAACCGGTTGGTCTCGCCGGGGACGGGGACGGTCAGTGCGGCTCGCGGATGGCCGAGGGCCGAGGCCGGGAGCACGATATGGGTGCCGCGGCTCGGCCGCAGCCGGACGCCGGAGGCAAGGGTGTCGGCCCAGACACCGGTGGCGTTGATGACGCACCGCGCGCGTATTTCCAGGGTCTGTCCGGAGAGTTCGTCCCGCAGCACAGCGGCGTTTCCGTCCAGCTCCACCGCTGCGCACCGGGTGACGATGTGCGCGCCGTGCGCCGCGGCGGTCCTGGCCAGGGCAACCACCAGCCGTGCGTCGTCGACGAGTTGGCCGTCGTACGAGAGCTGGCCGCCGCGCAGCCCGGCCGGGCGCAGGGCGGGGGCGAGGGCGAGCGTGAGGGCGGCGGAGATGCCGCGCGCGGGCGGCAGAGCGCGCGCTCCGGCTCCCGCGGCGAGGCGGAGGACGTCGCCGAGGAGGAAGCCGGTGCGGGTGGTGGCGGCCCGGAGGCGGGTGACCTCGCGGTGGACGGGAAGCACCATGGGCAGGGCGCGCACCAGATGCGGAGCGGTGCGGCTCATGAGCAGGCCCCGCTCGCGGGCGCTCTCGTAGGCGATGGAGACATCACCGGAGGCGAGGTAGCGCAGCCCGCCGTGGACCAGCTTCGAGCTCCAGCGGCTGGTGCCGAAGGCGAGGTCGTGGCGCTCGGCGAGGACCACGCGCAGGCCGCGGGATGCGGCGTCCAGAGCGATGCCCGCTCCGGTGACTCCGCCGCCGACCACCACGACGTCGACGCCGGGTTGGTGGGTGAGATGGTCCAGGGACCGCTCGCGCTGCGCGGAGTTCAGTGAGCCGGGGCGGTGTGCGGACTTCAGTGAGCCGGGGCGGTGTCCCGGGCGGGGGGTCATCGCGTGGCCTCCAGCGGTTGCAGGTATCCGGCCAGCAGCCGGCGGAGTCCGTCCAGGAGCCGGTCGTCGGAGAGGGCGTCCTCGACGAGGCGCCGTGAGGTCGTGACGGACTGGACGGTGAGCAGCACGATCCGGGAGAGCTCGGCGGGATCGCCGTCCCGGATGGAGCCGTCGGCGTGCCCGGCCTCGATCTCGGCGTGGATCAGCTCCAGCGCGGCGCGCTGGCTGGAGCCGAGCCGGTGGAAGACGTACGTGGCCAGTACGTCGGTCTCGGTGTCCACGAGGCGGTTGAACAGCGGGTGGGCCCAGAGCGCCGCGACGGTGCCCGCGCACTGGTGGATCAGACGCTCACGGGCGCCGGTGTCGGGCGCGTGGAGGGCGCTGGCGTCGAACACCGCGCGCAGTTCGCGGGTGAGCAGATCACCGACCAGCGAGGAGATGTCGGGCCAGTGCCGGTAGACGGTGGGCCTGCTGACGCCGGCCCGCCGGGCGACATCGGTGAGCGTGGTGCGCCGGACCCCGAAAGCCTCGATGCACTGCCGGGCCGCATCGAGGATCGCGTCCTCTCTTTTACGCATTGACGTCATGTGTAACACTGTACGGCATGACTCGTCCCCGCCACCGCGTCGGTGAGATGGCCTGGAACGCCTGGGGCGACCCCGGGCAGGCGCGCATACTCAGCGATTCCGTACGCCAGTTGATAACCCAGGTGCTGAGCGTCTCCGCCGAGGCTCCCGCCCCGGTCCCGGAGAGCGAACTCTCCCTCGCGCCGAGCGCGCTTCCCGAAGCCGCCCACGCGGCCCTCGTGACCGTGGTCGGCCCGGAGCACGTCCTCACCGACCCGGAGTCCCGCATCCGGCACACCGGCGGCAAGAGCACCCCCGACCTGCTGCGCCGCCGCGCCGGTGACGTCTCCCGCGCCCCGGATGCCGTGGTCCGGCCCGCCACTCACCAGCAGGTGGAGGAACTCCTCGCCGCCTGTGCCTGGCACCAGGTCGCCGTCGTGCCCTTCGGCGGCGGCACCAGCGTGGTCGGCGGAGTGGAACCCTTGCGCGGCGGGTTCGACTCCCTGGTGAGCCTGGACCTCCGCCGCATGGACCGCCTGGCCGGACTGGACACGGAGTCGGGGACCGCGACCCTGGAGGCGGGGCTGCGCACCCCCGAGGCCGAAGAGCTGCTGAATCCCCAGGGCCTCACGCTCGGCCACTTCCCGCAGAGTTTCGAGTACGCGACCATCGGCGGGTACGCGGCCACCCGGTCGTCCGGCCAGGCCTCGGCCGGCTACGGGCGGTTCGACGACATGGTGACGGGGCTCCGGGTGGCCACCCCGCGCGGCACGCTGGACCTCGGACGCGCCCCCGCGTCCGCCGCCGGCCCCGACCTCCGGCAGCTCTTCCTCGGCTCCGAGGGCACCTTCGGCGTCATCACCGAGGTCACCGTGCGGGTGCGCGAGCTTCCGGAGGAACGCCGCGACGAGGCGTGGTCGTTCCCCGACTTCGGGAGCGGGATCGCCGCGGTGCGCAGGCTCGCGCAGTCGGGCACGCTGCCGACCGCGATGCGCGTCTCGGACGAGACGGAGACGTTCGTCAACGCCGCCGTGGCGGGCTCTCCCGCGCCGAAGGGGTGCCTGGCGGTGGTCGGTTACGAGGGAACGGCGCGGCAGAACGGCGAGCGCCGCGCCGCGGTGGACGCCGTACTCCGGGAGCACGGAGCTTCCCCGCTCGGCGAGGAGACGGCGCAGGCCTGGCGCAGGTCCCGCTTCTCCGGGCCGTATCTGAGGGACGCCCTGCTGGACACCGGCGTGCTGACCGAGACGCTGGAGACCGCGGCGGCCTGGTCCCGCCTCGCGCCCCTGCGCGAGCAGGTGAGGGGGGCGCTCACCGAGAGCCTTGGGCGGGACGGCCCGGACCCCGTGGTCTTCTGCCACCTCTCCCACGCGTATCCGACCGGCGCCTCGCTGTACTTCACCGTCGCCGCCGACGCGGGAGCCGAGCCGGAAGCGCGGTGGCGGGCGGCCAAGCGGAAGGCGAGCGAGGCCATCGCCGCGAGCGGCGCTACCATCACCCATCACCACGCGGTGGGCATCGACCACCGCCCTTGGATGGAGGCGGAGATCGGCCCCCTCGGTGTCGAGGTGCTGACGGCGGTCAAAAAGACCGTGGACCCGGTCGGCGTCCTCAATCCCGGCAAGCTCATCCCCACGCTGTCATGACCGGCCGTCGCGTCGCGGTGCTGGTCAACCCGGCCGCGGGACGTGGAGCTGCGGGCCGCGCCGCCGAGCAGACCGTACGGGTGCTGCAGGCGGCCGGGTGGCAGCCGCTGACCGTCACCGGCCGGGATGCCGCCGACGCCCGCGCCCGCGCGCGGGAGTGCGTGGCGTCGGGTGCCGATGTGCTCGCGGTGGCCGGGGGCGACGGCATGGTGAGCATCGGCCTGCAGTCGGTGGCCGGCACCCCGACGCCGCTCGCGGTCATCCCGGCGGGCACCGGCAACGACTTCGCGCGGTCCCTGGGGATCCCGCGCGACGACACCTCGGCGGCGGCGCGCCTCATAGCGGAGGGCGTACCACGGTCAGTGGACCTCGGCCGCTGCGGCGACCGGTGGTTCGGGACCGTACTGACCTCCGGCTTCGACTCGCTCGTCACACACCGGGCGAACAGCATGGCGTGGCCGCGGGGCAGGGCCCGTTACAACCTGGCGATCCTCGCCGAGCTGGCCCGGCTGCGGCCCCTGCACTTCACCCTGCGGCTCGACGAACGAGTCCTGGAGGCCGAGGCGACGCTGGTGGCCGTCGGGAACGGTCCCTACTACGGGGGCGGCATGAGGATGTGCCCCGAAGCGGCCCTGTCCAATGGGCGCTTGGCCGTGACGGTGGTGGAAGCGGTGGGGCGGAGCGAACTCGTCAGGGTCTTTCCGCGCGTCTACAAGGGCACGCACACGACGCACCCGCGGGTGCGGACCTTCACGGCCCGGTCGGTGACCGTCGAATCGCCGGGCGTGTTCGGCTACGCCGACGGGGAGCTCGTGGGCGATCTGCCGCTGCGGGTGCAGTGCGTCCCCGCGGCGGTGACGGTCATGACCCCCGGCCAGGAGTGACCGACGCGGCCGCACCACCGCAAGATCGCTGTCGGCGTAGAATCCACACGTAGGCACATCAGCGGATGAGCCGCATTCTCACCGGCGCCGGCGGCGGAGGGCCGGAAGGAAGCGATTTCCCCCAGCCCCGTGCTCTGCGCTCTGCACCAAGGAAAAGGGGGCAGCGGTGGCCATGCGATGGGAAGCGTTCCTCGAACAGATCCAGGAACGCGGCGAGTACGCCACAAGCCGGGAAGCCGAACGGGCAGCACGCACCGTTCTGGCGCTGTTGGGCGCGCACCTGGTGGGCGAAGTACGGGCCGAGCTGGCCGCCCGGCTCCCGGAAACCTTCGCTTTGATCCTGCTCAACCCGCTGCAGGCCGCCGAACCGCTCTCCCCGGACCGGTTCGTGCGGGCCACCGCGGCATGGATCGAGGGAGCCACCGAACAGACCGCGACCTGGGACGTCGGCGCCGTGTTGAGCGTGACCGCCGACGCTGCGGGCGAAGAGCTCATCCGCCGCGTCCTGATCCAGCTCCCCCCTGGCTACGACCTCCTCTTCGGACGCCCTCAGCGCACCTAGGCCCTGCCGTCATATTCCCGTCTGCGCCGTGAACCAGCTCGCGCGGGGGCGTCCCCACGATGCCGCGGGCCCGCCCTTCGGGCGGACGGCGAGAATGTGACAGCAGGGCCTGGCCCTGGACCGGACGAGGCGGGTGCCTACGGCGTCGTGACCCTCACCGGTTCGGTGTCTGCTGCGCTGTGCCGCTCGGCCCAGTTCTCCAGCGCTGTGCGGCAGGCGTGGTCCAGGTGGTGCAGCCCTGAAAGGTCCAGCTCGATCGGGCGGTTCTGGGGCAGCGTCTCCAGGGTGTCGAGGATCTTCGGCAGCCGCAGGAAGGTCGCGTTGCCCGACAGGTACGCCTGGACGGGGCCGGCGCCCTTGTCGATGACCTCCAGCTTGACGTGCGAGGCCTCCCAGGCGGTCTTGGCGACCGACAGGGCCAGACCGATCAGTACGCCCTCGAACATGTTGACCGCGACGATCGCTACGGCCGTGACCACCAGGATCAGCGCCTCACCGCGGTGCTCCCGCCACAGCGACACGATCGGCCGGAACGGGATCAGCTTCCAGCCCGCGTGCACGAGGATGCCGGCGAGGGCGGGCAGCGGGATCAGCGCCAGGGTGGATGGCAGCAGTGCCGCGAACAGCAGCAGCCACGCGCCGTGCAGCACGCGGGAGGCTTTGGTCTTCGCGCCTGCCTGGACGTTGGCCGAGCTGCGCACGATCACGGCGGTCATCGGCAGCGCGCCGAGCAGCCCGCACACGGCATTGCCCGCGCCCTGCGCCATGAGCTCCTTGTCGTAAGCGGTGCGCGGGCCGTTGTGCAGCCGGTCCACGGCCGCCGCGCTGAACAGGCTCTCGGCGGAGGCGATCAGTGCGAACGCGAGGATCGTGCCGAAGATGGCCGGGTCGGCCAGCTCGCCGAAGGCGTCGACTCCGGGCGGCTGGATCGCGCCGAGCAGTCCCTGCACCTCGACGGTGGCGACCGGCAGGCTGAACGCCATCGAGGCGAGCGTGGCCAGCGCCACCGCCGCGAGCGCGCCCGGCACCACCTGGGCCCGCTTCGGCATCCGCTTCCACAGGACCATCACGGCGATGGTGCCCGCGCCGACCCCGAGCGAGGCCATGGCCTCGGTGCTGCCGACGGCGCGGACGACCGCCTCCGGCAGTCCCGCGATCTTGTCGATGCCGGACGCCGGGGCCCTCAGGCCCGCCGCCGCGTACAGCTGGCCCGCGATGATCACGAGCCCGATGCCGGCCAGCATGCCCTCGACCACCGAGACCGAGATGGCCCTGAACCAGCGGCCCAGCTTCAGTGCGCCCGTGACGAGTTGGAGCAGCCCGGCGGCCAGCACGATCACGCCGAGCGCGGGCAGCCCGAACTCGCGGACGGCCTCGAAGACGAGCACGGTCAGACCCGCGGCCGGCCCGGACACCTGGAGGCTGCTGCCGGGCATCAGCCCCGTGAGGATGCCGCCCACGATGCCGGTGACCAGGCCGAGCTCTGCCGGAACGCCGGAGGCGACGGCCACGCCGACGCACAGCGGCAGCGCGACCAGGAAGACGACGAGGGAGGCGGCGAAGTCCTGCTTGAGGTAAGGGAACTTGGTCATAGCAGTCATGGCGCCGCTCACAGGGCCTTGAAGGCGTCGGTGTCCGCGCGGTGTTCGCGTACGGCCCCGGTGTGCACTTCGTAGTACCAGCCGCGCACCCGCAGCCGTGCCGCGGCCAATCCCTTTTCCACACAGGGGTAGGTGCGCAGGCGGAGCAGCTGGGCGAGCACGTGGTGCTGCACGGCCGCGGCGACCGCCGGGTCGCCCGGGTCGGCCGACGCCGGCTTGTCCGCGGCGTGCGCGAGCCAGTCGCGTACGGCGGGGACGGTGTCCAGGTCGTCGCCGCGCACCAGCGCGCCGATGGCACCGCAGTGCGAGTGGCCGCAGACGACGATGTCCTTAACGCCGAGCACCTCCACGGCGTACTCGATGGTGGCGGCCTCGGAGGTGGGGGGCTCGGAGCCGTACGGAGGGACGATGTTGCCCGCGGTGCGCAGCTCGAAGAGCTCGCCGGGGCGGGCGCCCGTGATCAGGGCCGGTACGACCCGGGAGTCGGAGCAGGTGATGAAGAGGACCTGCGGGAACTGGCCGTCGGCGAGCTTGGCGAACTCCTCAGGGCGTTGTCCGAACGTGCGGGCGTTGTCGATGAGGGGCTGCATGTGTGCTGATTCCTCCTGGCGCGCCGTGGGGCGCGTCGGACGGGCAGGACAACGTGGGGGGTGGGAACTGCTCCGCTGTCAGCAGCGGAAGACCTGGAGTGCGGCCGGGAAGTGGGCCGTTGAGGATCCCGAGGAGCGATGGTGCCCGGCTCTGGGCGCGACCGGTTCGTCCGCGGCCGCCGGATCCTGCGCCGGCAGGGTGCGCACGGGCGGCTGGGGCGCGGAGTCGGCGGCGCATTGCCGGTCGAGGGTGCGCGAGGGGCCTGCCGGGCCGCCGAGGTAGCCGGCGTCGCGACAGGTGACGGCCTCGCCGCGCAGCACTTTCGCAGAGGACTTGATTCCGGACTGGGCTTCGGTATCAGCATGATGGGCCGTGTGCGCGGATGCGAACGGCGCCTCGGGTGCCGAGAACGGGAGGGCGATCAGGACGGCGGCGAGGACCACAAGCGCGGTCCGGGCCCTCGCACCTCGGAACATGCGCCCCTCCAGGAAGTTTGCACCTCTTGTGCGTGCCAAGTGTTAGTCAATGACTGGTCAAGAAACACGTTAGCCTGTCGAAGTTGTTTGCCGGGTTAACTCAACGTTTCGAGCTGGAGAGGGCCCGAAAACTGGGGGTTGCTTGGCGCGAACTGGCCCTTGATCTCACGGAGTTGATCGGCTATGGGGCTCGACGAGCACCTCGCGTCCCGGGTCAGCGCGGTGAGCTGGAAGATTCCCGGTAGTGCTCTTACGGGCGGCCGCCCCGCAGCATCTCCGCGTTGAACAGCTCGTCGAAGGGCAAGTCCGAGGCCAGGACGGTGCTTCACGTGCGACGTCGAACTGCATCTGCCCTGCGCGCGGATCCTCGCTGGTGGACGGTTCCGGCTTGGGCGACGTGCTAGCCCCGGGGGGCAGGCGGTGATGGCGGGGGCCAGGTTTCGACGAGTTCGCCGTCCGCGGTCACGCTCATGCTGTGTGTGAGCTGGACGTGTACATGTTCAGCCTCGCCTGGATCAACCGACTGCGTCTCTTCGCGGAGAATTCTGGATGGATCGGACCGTGGCTTCGGGAGTCCTGGTCGAGATTGCCACCCGCGAGAATGGGAACGGCGGACGCAATTCCACGCACACGACGGGCAGGTTCGGCGGCCGGAGCGCCACGAAATCCTCCCCTCCCGAATGCCGCCGCGTGCCGATACAGAGCACATTCGGCATCCAGAGCCCTCGGCCGCGCACGCCGCGGACGGCGCGCCACCAGTCGGGCTCGGCTCTCACCCCGTCCACCGACGCAACGGGTATGCGTATGCTGCGTCGGCGTCCAGCAGCAGCTTTCTCCCACCACCGCAGACGGACTACGAGATCCTCGCCGTCCAAAACCAGCAGCGCCATGGCTCCGTCCTCTCTGCCTCGATCGTCTCTCAGCTGGGGCTGGATCTCCTCTCTGGCGCCTGTGACCTGCAGTTTCTTGGGGCTCGGAAGCCGCAGCGCCGGCCTCGGGGCAGTGCACGAGGGCGTCGGTCCCTTGATCTTGGACGGCCTGGACCGCGGGGCTACCTGTGGAAGTGGAAGGTTTCCCAAGGAGCGCGCGCCGGCCGGCGCGAGGCTCCAGGGCCAGTCAACTACCGCCCGCGCGCACCCTGGTGCGGCGGAATCGCATACTCGATGCCGCCGAGGCGGGCTCGCCGTAGAGGGAGTACAGGGCTGGGCTCAGTTCCAGCTTTCGTAGGGGTCGTGTGGGGCCGGGACCGGTCTGGCCCGGCTGACGTCGATGAAGGGGATGACGCCGCCGTTGACGGGGTCTTTTGTCTGTTTGCCGGTGTAGGTGCCGATGACTTCGAGCCAGGTGTCCGGTGCCAGGACGGGGGGTATCTGCCCGGACAGGCCGATCTTGATGGGTTGGGCATCGGCTGCGCAGCAGTTGAGGGCCATGCGGACGAGGTAGGGTGCGCCGCTGCGGTCGAGGGCGATGAAGCCGGTCACCTTGATCCGCCGGTCGCCGAGGGAACGTCCGTGGTCGTAGACCGCGCGCCCGGCGTAGTCGACGACGCTGAGCCGGAGGGGGTCGCCGGCGGGGAGGGTGGGGAAGCCCCAGGGTTGTTGCAGGGCCGTGCCGGTGTGCATGGCGCTGTAGGAGCCCAGTGCGGGTGGGGCGACCAGGATGAGAGCGAAGAGGGGCAGGACGAGGAGCCAGGAGATGCGCGGTTCGCGGTGGGCGTGGCCGCGCCGGCCGCGCTGGTCGTGGTGCTCACGCTCGTGCTGGGTCTCCTGGGTTTCCTCCGTCTCCTGGGTCTTCTGGGCCTCCTGGGTCGCGCGCGGCCGTCGCCGTTCGTACCAGACGGTGGCGATGGCGGCGACGATCAGGACGATGCCGGCCACGAGCAGCAACGGGCGCAACCCGGCCTTGACGTAGCGCAGGTAGAGGTCGGTGAAGCCGGCCCGCAACACCGCCACGCCGACGAGGAACAGCACGACTGCTTGCGCCTGCCGGTTCACAGCAGGACCGCCCCGACCAGGACCGACATCAGGACGGCCAGGGTGAAGGTGGCGGGGGCGAACCGCAGCGCGAACCCGCGGCCGAACGTGGCGGCCTGCATGGCGAACAGTTTGAGGTCGATCATCGGCCCGACGACGAGGAACGCCAGCCGGGCGGTGAGCGAGAACTGGGACAGCGACGCGGCCACGAACGCGTCGGCCTCGGAGCAGATCGACAACAGCACCGCGAGGATCGCCAGGGCGAGGACTGACACCACAGGGTTATGGGCCGCGGTGTGCAGCCAGCTTGCCGGGACCACGGCCTTGAGGGTGGCCGCGGCCATCGCGCCGACGACGAGGAAGCCGCCGGCGTGCATCACGTCGTGCCGTACGGATCCCCAGAACGCCGCCCCCTTGCCGAGGCCGTCGAACGACGGGCGGTCCGGTGGGCGCAGCCAGCCGGTGCGCCCCAGCCGCTGCCACAACCAGCCCATCGCGCAGGCCACGAGCAGACTCGCCGCGAACCGGGCGAGGACCATCCGTGGGTTGCCGGGAAAAGCGACGGCGGTGGCGGTCAGCACGATCGGGTTGATCGCCGGGGCGGACAGCAGGAACGCCAACGCCGCCGCGGGGGTGACGCCCCGGCGCACCAGCGCCCCGGCCACCGGAACGGAGGCGCACTCGCAGCCGGGCAGGACCGCCCCGGCCAAGCCGGCGACCGGCACGGCCAGGGCGGGTTGTCCCGGCAGCGCGCGGGCGAAGAACGACGGTGGTACGAACACCGCGATGATCGCCGACAGCAGCACGCCGAGGACGAGGAAGGGCAGAGCCTGGACGACCACCGCGACGAACACGGTCATCCAGCTCTGCATCACCGGAGCGGACAGCCCCCGGCGGATCGGCCCCTGCAGCGCAACCACCACCAGCAGCAACATGGTCAGGACGAGGGGTGAGTTGAACTCCCAACCTTCACGATCGTCCGCGTCGCGGTGCTCGACCCGGGGCGGGGCTGCTTTGGTGGTGGCCACGGGTGAGGTACCTCCGGGATGTAAGGGCTTCGCGGGTTGGTTCCCCTCTCCCTCCAATACGCCGGTTCAGGCACAGCCGCTCATCGTGAGGTGCAACCTCCGTGTGCCGGCTCGTTCCGTGCGCCGGCTTGTGAGGGCAGCAGTCGGGCGGCGAGGGATGCAGGGGTACTACGGCATCAGCCGCCAGTGGAACGCGCGATGCGGAATCCCACGTCGTCGATCCGGAAGGTCGGGTGGCTGCGACGCCGCACCGAGGCCCGGCAGCTCCAGTGCTCGTCGAACCACCCACCGCCACGCAGCACCCGGTAGGCGCCGTAGACGTCGGCATCGTAGAGGTCCCAGCACCACTCCCACACGTTGCCCAGCATGTCGTACAGGCCCCATGCGTTGGGCTGCTTGCCGCCCACCTCGTGAATCCGCTCGTGCGAGTTGCCACGGTGCCAAGCGATGTCGTCGAGCCGCCCGTACCGCGCGCCGGTCGTACCCGCACGACATGCGTGCTCCCACTCGGCCTCGGTCGGTAGCCGGTACCCGTCAGCGGATGCGTCCCACTCGACGCCGTCGACGCCGTCGGCACCGGCATGGAGGCGATACGCGGGTGCCAGCCCCTCACGTCGGGACAGGGCGTTGCAGAACCGAATCGCGTCCAGCCACGAAACGCCCTCGACAGGCACCTGGTCGCCTTGCGCGTTGCTCGGCCGCCGGCCGGTGACTCGTGCGTACCGCCCCTGGGTGATCGGGAACACCGCGAGCTCGTACGGCGCAAGCTCGACCGCCCAACTGCGCTGCGTTCGCCGGTCCGAGAGCGTCACCCGCCCCGCCGGGACGGCCATCATCTCGTTTCCCGCGATCACATCCATGGTCAGGCGATCCTACTGACGTCCTCGGGCCGTGCCGTGGGAGGTGCCGTGGCCGGAGTAGCGGCCCCGGGTCATCGGGCAGCCGCCGTCTCGGCGAGGGCGCGGAAGATCAGCGCGGTAGAGGTGGCGCCGGGGTCCTGGTGGCCGATGCTGCGTGGGCCGAGGTAGGAGGCGCGCCCCTTCCGGGCCTGCAGGGGGGTCGTCGCGCGCATGCCGTCCTCCGCGGCATCGGCGGCGGCGCCGGCAGCGGCGGCGAAGTCACCGCCGGCCTGGGCGATGTGCTGGAAGGCCTCCACCGCGGGGGCGAATGCGTCGATCATCGTCTTGTCCCCGGGGACGGCCGCGCCGAGATTCTGCACGCTTGCCAGGCCGGCGGCGAGCGCTGCGGCGAACTGCGCCGTGTCGGCGGTGGGTATGTCGAGTGCCCGGCCCATGGCGCGGAAGGCACTGCCGTACAAAGGGCCGGAGGCGCCGCCGACGGCGGAGATCAAGAGGCTTCCGGTTTTGACCAGAACCTCCCCGACGGTGGCGGGCTCGGTTCCGGGGAGGGCGGCGGTGACCGCGCGGAAGCCGCGGTGCATGTTGGTGCCGTGGTCGGCGTCGCCGATGGCCGAGTCGAGCTGGGTCAGGTAGTCCTGGTGCTCGTCCACGGCCGCGGCGATGGCCTGCACCCAGGTGCGGGCGAGGGTGATGTCCACGGTGTCTCCGTTCGTCGGGGCGTGCGCCCCAGGGCAGGGCAGGGGTGCACGGGTGCGGCCCACAGGTCGAGCATGTCTCCTGTGACCTTGCCTATGGTGATCGAAACGCCTGCCATGTCCAGGCTGGGGACCTGGTTTCCGACCAGGTCCGCGTCCACGCCGAAGGCCGCGACGCGGACCAGGCCGCCACCGGTCCCGCCGAGATCCTCGCCACCGCCGAATAAAGCTCGCCCCACCCTCACCGCCAACGCCGCGGCAGTGAGGGCGGGAGGTTCATATACGGCAGGTTCACATGACGTCTTCTCTATGACGTCTTCTCTATGACCTCTTCGAGCTCCTGGAGCAGCCACCGCTTGGGCCTGGAGCCCACCATCGACTTCACCGGCTCACCGTTGCGGAAGACGATCAGCGTGGGCATCGACAGGACACCGTAGGCAGCCGTTGTCCCGGGATTGGTGTCGACGTCGAGCTGTACGACCTTGATCCGGCCGGCCTCTTCTGCGGCGATCGCGCTCAGCACCGGGGCCAGCTGCCGGCACGGCGGGCACCAGTCGGCGGTGAACTTCACCAGCACCGGGCGGTCCGCGTTCAGCACCTCGTCGGTGAAGGTGGCGTCCGTGATCTCGTCCACGCCCGCTGTCTCGATCATCGTCATCCTCTCAGTTGGCACCGTGGCTCGGGCCCGTCCGGCAGTTCCGCCTCGGCCCGCAGCAGCTGCGCACTCACCTGGGCACGCACCGCCCGCAGCTGGTCGATCAGCGCATCGAGTTCGGCGAGCTTGCTGCGGTAGACCTCGAGCGAGGCAGGACAGGCGTCCCCGGCCGGATGCCCCGCCTGCAGGCACTCCACGAAGGGCCGGGTCTCCTCCAGGCCGAACCCGAAGTCCTGAAGTGTGCGGATCTGCTCCACCAGCCGCAGGTCATCGTCGCCGTACACGCGGTATCCGTTGACCGCGCGACGGGCGGGGAGCAGCCCGCGGGACTCGTAGTACCGCAGCGTCCGGGTGCTGACCCCTGCCCGTTCCGCAAGCTCACCAATGCGCATGACAGGGACGCTAGACCTTGACGCCGAGGTCAAGGCAACGGACCGTCGCCCTTCTGCTCCCTTGCTAGGCGTTCAGCCAGTTTCTATTGTGGCGGCGGGAGGTTTCCATGTCCGAAAGAGTTCCGGCAACACACACCACAGACGGCACCAGCGAACGCGGCCACGACCGCGACGGTGCCGCCCGCCCCCGGCTCCTGCCGCTGTCCGAAGATCGCTGGGATACGAGGACGCGCGAACTGATGGCCCATGCCACGCGGGACCCGGGAGGCCGGGTCCCCAACATCTTCACCACCCTGGTTCGCCACCCCGACCTGTACGAGAAGTTCATGCCCTTCGGCGGTCGGCTGCTCCGTGCGGGACGGCTGCCGGGGAGGGTCCGCGAGCTGCTGATCCTGCGGACCTCGTACAACACGTCCGCCTCGTACGAATGGGGCCGTCACACCCCGTTGGCGAGGGCGGCGGGCGTCACGGACGCCGAAATCGAGCGCATACCGCTGGGCCCGGACGCCGAGGGATGGCCGGACCTCGAGCGGCATCTGCTGCGAGCCGCGGACGAGCTGCACCGCGACGCCCGGCTGTCCGACGCCACCTGGGGCTTCCTCGCCGCCCACTTCGACAAGAAGGACCTGATCGAGATCACCATGCTCGTCGGGCAGTACCACATGGTGGCGTTCTTCCTGAACTCCGCTGGTGTGGAGCTGGACCCCGGCTTCGACAGCGAGGGGTTCGAAGGGGAGCTCGCAAGCATGGGTGAGTTGGGAGAGCCTGCCGCGGAGGGCCGGAAGCCGGGGCGTACGGCCGACCGCCGCCTGGCCGGACGCAGGGTGCTGGTGATAGGAGCGGGCACCCGTCCCGACGACGACCCGGAAGCACCGGTCGGCAACGGCCGGGCGATCTCCGTTCTCGCCGCCCGTGAAGGCGGGAGCGTCGCCTGCGCCGATGTCGTCGCAGAGGCCGCCACCGCGACCGCCGCGCTGGTGGCCGCCGAAGGTGCTCGCGGCGTTGCCCTGGTGAGTGACGCCACGGATGCGCACGCCTCGGCCGCCATGGTGGAGGAGGCGGTACGCGAACTGGGGGGTCTGGATGGGGTCGTGGTCAACGTCGGGGTCGGCCTCGGCGCCGGGCTGGCGGGCTCGTCACCGGAGGACTGGGACCGGGTGCTCGCCCTCAATCTCCGTGCGCCTTTCCTGGCCGCCAAGTACGGGCTTCCGGCGATGGCCGACGGCGGCGCGATCGTCTTCATCGGGTCGACGGCCGGGCTGCGCGCCGCCACCAACTCACCGGCGTACGACAGCTCCAAGGCCGGCCTGTACGGACTGACGCGCCATGTCGCGAAGGAGGGCGGGGCGCGCGGGATCCGCGCCAACCTCGTCGTCCCCGGACTGATCGACACCCCGATGGGGCGGCAGGCGTCGGCGAGGCGGGCATCCAGGACGGCCGCGTTCACGCGGATCCCGCTGGGCCGCCAGGGCACCGCGTGGGAGGTGGCGGAGGCCGTCACGTTCCTGCTCTCCGACCGGGCCTCCTACATCACGGGGCAGAGCCTGGTGGTGGACGGCGGACTGGACGCTGTCTGACCGCCCGCCCCGGCAGCACTACGGCCACCGGCCCGCGCGGACTCGTCCGTGCGGGCTCGGTGGCCGTGCGCTCTCCATGCGCCGTTCTCAATTGTGGTCACGGTGAGGCCGAACTCTTCGGTGTCCGGTGAGCCGAGCCCGGTGTACTCCTCGAGGGCACGTTCAACGTCGGACCACAGGTCCCGAGGCCCGTACAGCCACACAGGTTCGCCGTGCCCAACCGTGGCGCCGGATCCGTGCCCGTCATCCAGCCAGACACGGGCCCGTCCTCCTCCCGTTGACTCACCATCGACAAGCCCGGCATGCGGGCGCCGGCGTAGAGCGCGAAAGGAAGCGTGGCGATGCGCCCCGGGTTCACATCTGTGGACCGGCACCGGCCGGTGGACTCGTCCACCGGTGCTCCCGCCGCCGGACGGTGAGATCGCATGGGCATGTACGACGCGCCGCCCCGGAACGGTCCGAACGCCGTGCCGTCCGCCTGGACAGTGAGCTGTACCAGCGCTCCGCTCCCGAACTCCCGGGCGAGCGGCGCCACCAGTACACCGCCGGGCCGGACCTGGCGGACCAAGCCGAACGGCACGTGCCGCAGTGCGCACGTCGCGATCAGCCGGTCATAGGGCGCGGCCTGTGGCCAGCCCCGCTCTCCATCAGCGTGCACAACGGTCGGCGCGTAGCCTGCGGCCGCAAGGTTCTGCTTGCCGCGCTCGGCGAGGACCGGGTCGAGCTCGACGCTGAAGACCCGTTCCTCACCGAGGCGTTCGGACAGGAGCGCCGCAACGAACCCCGAGGCGGTGCCGATCTCCAGCACGCGATGCCCGTCCTCGACCTCCAGCAGGCCCAGCATGCGCGCGACCATGGACGGCATCGAGTTGGACGACGTGGCGATGCCGGGTCCGTCCTCCTGCCCGTCGTCCACCTGGATCACGACAGGTTCGTCGCTGTACACCAGGTCCCACCATTCGGCGTCCGTCGTCACCGGCTCGCACCGCGTCGGGCGCTGCCGCCAGATCTGCGACGGGATGAACAGGTCGCGAGGCACCGCGTCCCACACGCGCCGCCACGGGTCGGCGAGTAAGCCGCGCTCCTCGAGGGCATTGACCAGCGATCGGTGACCGGAGACCCGCAGCTCTGGGTCCGTCATGGCGTCAGCCTCCTGTCAGGATCCGTCGCCGTCAGGGGACGGCGGCGCCGGCGGCGTCCACGGCTTGATCGGCGCGGGGTTACCGCCGCGCTTGCCGTCGTCCGCCTCGGTGGTCGCGGCTTGGTTGGGTCCAGGGATGGTCATGGGCGTACTCCTCGGTGTGGGTTGCGTGTTAACCCGCCCGGGTCCGGGCGGGGTCTTACGGACCGCCGACGTGTTATGGATCCGCCGTCACCTCGGTGGCCCGGTCCTGGGTGGGCTGTGTGGCGCGCCGCCTCGGCGTTGTTTCGTCCACGAGCTGGGTGAGCCCGCGCCCTTCACGGCACTCGCCGCAGGCGTAGAGCATGCCCTCGGCGTAGTCCCCGTGCCGGCTGCACCAGTCTCAGCACCCCGCGTCCTCCTCTGCCCCCTGGTGGAGGGGGTTGCCGGGGGCGGGCTCAGTGCGCCAGAACGAGGTCACGACGGCTCGGAACGTACGGTGGTTGGGATGCATGCCGGTGTGCTTCAGTGCCCACAGTTCGGGGCCGAGCCGGTCGCCCTCGGTCGCGTCCGACGACTCGCCGCACGTCGTGCACTGCGACTCATGCAGCGGCTCCCGAGGCGCGCCTTCGGCCGTCTCCGGCCCGAGTGTCCAGTCCGCCGCGCGAATGATGGTGTGCGCGCTCACCGCACCGCCCCCGGTCGCGGGCCCATCGCCGCATGGACGGCCGCCGCCAGGGCGTCCCGCAAACCACCCGGCTCTGTCAGGCACCGCCCGCGGGTGGGCGGTACACGCCAATGCGGGCCCGCGGTGCACTGAGGACCCGGCACGGCGAGGTGTGCTGTGTCGCCCAACACCTGAACGTGAGCGCTCGGGTGGAGCTGCCAGCCGGTCGCCTCGCCAGGCTGCACAAGCCAGTACAGGAGCGCGCCATCGGGGTCTTCGATGACGGCCCCGGTGTGCTCTCCAAGCCGCGCGAGGACATCGAGCCCGAGGCGTCGGGGTACGCGTACGGCGTCCCACCACTGCCCGGCCGGGCGCATGGCGACGACGCGGCCAGAAGGCAGCCATTCCATGGGTGGTGCGGTCCTATTGCTCACCCGCTCAGGATCGTGTGACGCACCGTGTGCGCTCGATACCCGACCGGTAATCTCACGGTGGGATGACTTTCCATACCGTTCGTGGATACCGGGGGCCGCCCATGTCGACGCCGCTCGCACCGATCGAACTGCCCGATTGGGCATGGGAGCGCGCCGAGGTACGGCAGGCGCTGCGGGCTCGTGACGTCGGCGCAGTCTTCCGCTATGTGCAGCAGTACGCCGGCGCCAGCCAAGCCAGGATCGCCACCGCCGCGGGCATGACGCAGGCCCGCGTGAACGAGATCATCAACGGCCGCCGGGAGGTGTCACGGCTCGACGTGTACGAGCGCATCGCCGACGGGCTGCGCATGCCCGACGATGCTCGGCACCTCCTCGGGCTGGCCGCGAGCCGCGAGGTCCACGGCGGAGGGAAGGCTTTCGACCTGGCAGCCTTCCCCGAGGTGGTGCGCGTCTACGCGGCGCAGGCATCCGCGGCAGAGGAGATTCAGCAGCAGGCGCGCAGCGCATCGGAGGTGGACGTGCTTGCGGTGCGCGGCCTCGGGTTCATCGGGCTGAATGACTCACTGCTGCGAGCATGCTTGCCGCGGGAGCAGGGCGGCAGCGGCCTGCGGGTTCGGGTGCTCCTGCTCGACCCGGAGTCGTCCGCGCTCGCCCAGCGCGCTGCGGAGATCGGGGAGTCATCCGAGGCGCTGGCCGCCGGGGTGGAGTTGGCGGAAGCGCGACTGCGGGAGCTGGCCGACCGCTGCGACGTGCAGGTGTACCGGTACGCCATGCTGCCGACCTGGCGGATGATCCGCACTGATTCCACCATGTTCGTCGGCGCCTTCGACGCCGGGTGGGAAGGGCATGAGTCGGCCACGTACAAGGTGTTGGAGACACCGCACGGACCGCTGTACCGCGGGTTTCGGCGGATGTTCCAGGCCATCGTGCGGGAAGCTGAGCGGACGGTGTGAGGAAGGGGAGCGGTCGGTGATCGAAGCGGAGTTGAAGGCCCGCGTGCACGCGCCGGAAGAGGTGCTGCGAGCGCTGGAGAAGCGGGCCACGGGGCGGGCTGAGGTATATCAGGACACGTACTACGACGACCCGGCCAGCGGCCTCGCTGCACAGGATCGGGAGCTACGAGTACGCACCGTTCACGGCCCGCAGGAGACTCGCTCACTTCTCACCTACAAGGGCGCGAGGGTCGATGAAGCGTCCGGGTCGAAGCCGGAGCACGAGACGCACGTGACCGATCCGGAGGCCATGCACGGGATTTTGCGCGGACTCGGCTATGTGCCGGTCATCGCATTCGAGAAGCGCTGCCGGAACTACGAGTTCGAGGCGCTGGGACGGCACATGCTCGCCACGCTCGTGCGGGTGCCGGAGATCAATGGGACATTCCTGGAGCTGGAGACGCTCGTCGACGAGGACGGCGACGTGGCGGCCGCGCTCGAGGACGTGCGGGCGGTGCTGCAGGAGCTGGGCATCGAGGACGGCGACCTGACGACGGAGTTGTACACAGACGCGGTCACGGCCACACGTGAAAGGTAGGCAGTGCTGCGCCCGGCACCTCCAGGTACGCCGTCGGCTACGCCCTGGCCAACTTGGTGATCTTCAGCATCGCCTTCTCGATGGCGTCCTGCTTCTTCTGCAGCTCCTTGACCACGCCCTCGGCCGCTTGATCCCGGACCGCACGGGCTCAGTCCGCGTCCCGCGCCGGGGAGAGGCCGCGGACCAGCATCACGTGTGCGGCCCGCCCGATGTCGGCCAACCGGTCACGCGCCGAGCCCAGTTGGTACTGGAGCAGCACGCCCCGGGCGATGCTCTCCACCAGGAAAGCCTCCGCGACGGGGTCGGCGTCCTGACGGATGCTCCCGTCCGCGATCCCTCGCCGGATGTCGTCCTCGACAGCGGTGCGGACGAGGCTGAGGTGGCCGGCCATGGTGCTCTTCATCCCGCCGGGACTGCCGACCGCCTCGACGAGGAGCACCAGCAAGGCGCGCGCCCGTACGCCCGGCTCCGGCTCCGCAAGGCGTACGAAGAACTGGTCGACCCTGGCCACCACGGTCTCGAGACCGCTCATCGTGCCGTACCCGGGCAGCGCCCGGAGTTGGTCGACGAAGACCTCGCGGATGTCGGTGACCACGGCTTCGACGAGTCCGGCCTTGGAGGTGAAGTGGTAGTTGACCAAGCCGCGGCTGACTCCGGCGCGATCACCGACCCGCTTGACCGTCAGGCCGCGGTAGCCCTCCTCGGCGAGGATCTCCAGCGCCGCGTCCAGCAACTTGCGCCGGGACGTCTCCCGCTGGTCATCGCGCCTGGTCGGGCGGCGTCCGGCCGCCGCGGTGGATTCGCTCATCGCCACCGCAGTATGCCATCCGTGCCTCCAGGACCAGCCGCGACAGGGTGGTCTGTGGTCTCCCGCGGATCGGCGAACCCGCCCCGGACGCGCCCCCGTACGCCACGCGTCCCCGTACGCCACGCGTCCCCGTACGCCACGCGTCCCCGTACGCCACGCGTACCCGTACGCAGGGATACGGGCCCTGTCCGGGCGGCTGTCCCGCGCGGTGCTCTAGCCGCTGGTCACCTGAGCCGGCACCCGGTCCAGCGCCAGGTTCGGCGCGAACTCGCGGCCCGCCGTTGAGCCCGCGTCGACCGGAAGCACCACCCCGGTGATCCATCCGGCGCGGCGGCTGGCGAGGAACGCGACCGCCTCCCCGACGTCCCAGCCGCTGCCTTCGGTGCCGAGCAGGGACCGGCCTCGGCGGGTCTCCCGCACCTCCTCGGTCATCCCGGGCGTGGTGGCGACCATCGGGGTGTACACCATGCCGGGGGCCACCGCGTTGACCCGGATGCCCTCCGGCCCGTGCTGCGCGGCCATGGCGCGGGTCAGCGGGATGATCGCGCCCTTGGTGACCGGGTAGGCGATGTTGGGGTGTCCGCCCAGCAGTCCGGCCACCGAGGAGACATGGACGATCGCGCCGCCGCCTGCCCGCCGCATCGGTGGTACGCAGAACTTCGACATCAGCATCATCGACGTGAGGTTGGTCCTGTAGCACTGCTCCCACGCCTCCAGGCCGACGTCGACGACATCGCCCACGGGCCCGCCGACACCGACGTTGTTGACCAGAATGTCCACCCGTCCCCATCGATCGAGGACCTGCGCCACGCAGGAGGAGCAGGAGTCGGGATCGGAGACGTCGGCGTCGACCACGACACTCGTCCCGCCCTCCGCCCCGATCATGGAGTGGGTTCTCTCGGCCCAGTCGGTCACGTTGTCCACCAGGGCGACGTGCGCACCGCGACGGGCCAGCAGCACCGCCGCCGCGCGGCCATTGCCGATCCCGTCGCCCCGCGAACCGGCTCCGGTCACGATGGCGACCTGGCCCTGCAGTCCCGTCGGCTCGTCCATGAACATCCCCTTCATTGGGTTTGTCGGGTGTGTGATTCATTGCGCCCCGTCCCCTGTGATCACTCTGCGAGCTGGACGGATTCCCTGTCGATGGAGCGTCCACAAAGCGCGACGGTCGACATATTGTTCGTTTCTCCAATCCGCGGGGTCACGCAAGAGGTGAACGTTCATGACCGAGGCGCAGCCGGGCGCAGACGCCCTGGAAGCCGTGATCACCGGGATGCGGGCTCAGGAGGAAGAGCTCGGCAGCCGGGTGCACGCGGACGTGGCCGATCATGTGCCGTCCTACCGCGCCGTCCCCCTCGAGCTGCTCGACGAGGTCTGGGCCAGGCACTTCGCACGCACGCTTGAGGTGCTGCGCGACGGCCGGGTGCCGGCGTCCCAGGAGATCGACGAGGCGGAGGTGGCCCATGACCGCGTGGCCCGCGGGGTGTCGTTGGGCGACGGCCTCCGCGCCTTCCGGCGAGCCCTCGGCGCGATACGGGACCTCTTCATCGCCGAGGCGACCCGCCACGGCCTGGATCCGCTCGTCGTCGTCGACCGCACCAGGGCCCTGTGGGAGCTGGCCGACGCCGAGAGCCTGCAGATCGCCTCGGTGCACCGGGAGGCGGAGGTCTCCGCGGCGCTGTTCGATGCCCACCGGCGGGCGGCTTTCCTGCGCGGACTGCTCTTCGGAACCCTGAGCGCGGCGGAGATCCACAGCGGCGCGGCGATCTACGGCCTCGATCCCTCCCGGGCGTACCACGCCATCAGAGCCCGGTCGAGCACCGATTCCGATGCGGAGCGGCTGGAGCGGCTGGAGCGGCCGCTGGATGCGCTCTGCCGCGCCCACGGCCGGACCGCGATGGTCGCGGTGGTGGACGACGCCGTCGCGGGAGTGGTCGAGGCCAGGCCCGCCCCCGGGGAACTCGCGGTGACGGCGGGTCTCGGCCCGGCGACTGCCCTGGGACAGGTCCACCGTTCCTTCCGCACCGCAGGCCGTCTGCTGGACGCCGCCCGGGCGTACGGGCTGCGCGGCGTGTACGAGCTGGGAGACCTGTCGTGGCGGGTGGCGGTCGCCTCGGAGCCCGAGCTCGCCGAGCTGCTCCTCGACCAGTACCTGCGACCGCTCGCCGCGGAGGGCGAGTTCGGGGCGCTCATCGAGGAGTCCGTGCGGTCGTATCTGGAGTCGGGGCGGCATATCGGCGCCGTCGCGCAGAGCCTGCACGTCCACGTCAACACCGTGCGCTACCGGCTGCGGCGCTACGAGGAGCTGACCGGGGCGAGCCTCGAAGAACCGGACACGCTGATCGAGATCAGCTGGGCCCTGGCGGCTCGCGCGCTGCGGCCCGCACGGTCGTCCCCCTCACCTCGCGACGCGTTGGACTGACGCACAACGAGCGCGGTATCAGCGTTGTCGGAGCGCCCATCGACGGCCCGGCAGTGCCACTTCATAGTGGGTGCACCTGGCCGACACGGAAGCGGAATTTCGTAGAACTCGTAGAAGCAACACCCCTCGCTGGTGTGGTGATCGGCTCGACCCCGATCACAGCGCCATATGACACCAAGGGCCGTCCTCCAACTCCCTGACATATCCCTGGGCACTTCCGGTAGGGCATTTCACAGGGCCCCGGAAAAGATCTCCGCAAGCCTCACGCACGATTCTCCCTGTGTCATCAGGTGTTTCCCGGTATCGGGAGTTCCTTTCGACCCGCATATCCCGTGTCGCGATCACGAGTGCGCTACTGCCATCCAATCGAAGGGACGACGTGGACACATCGAATGAAGTCCGGTCCGCATCGCGCGAACAGCGCGCACCGCGCGACCAGCAGCCTCAGAAGCCCTCCAGAAAACACCTCTTCTCCGTCCTCGTCGGCAACGGCCTGGAATGGTACGACTGGGGAGTCTTCACCGTCTTCGCCGCAACTTTCGCCCCGAAGTTCTTTCCCGGTGACGATCCGGTAGCCGCACTGCTCGGAGCACTCGCGGTCTACGCGGTGGGATTCTTCTTCCGTCCGCTCGGCGGGCTCCTCCTCGGCTCGTTCACCGACCGCCGCGGCCGCCGCGCCGGAATGATCGTGGCCATGCTCCTGATGGCGGGAGGTGCGCTGCTCATCGCGGTGGCGCCCAGCTATGAGACGGCGGGAGTGTTCGCTCCCGCGATCATGGTCATCGCCCGGGTCCTGCAGGGCATTTCCACGGGCGGCGAGGCCGGCGCCAGTTACACCTATCTCGCCGAATCGGCACCGAGCGGGCGCCGCGGTCTCTTCGGGAGCCTCGGTTACGTCTCGGCGACCGTGGGCGTCCTGACCGCCAACGCGGTCGGCCTGGGAGTGAACGCAGTTCTCGATGCGCAGGCGGTGTCGGACTGGGGCTGGCGGCTCGGATTCGGTTTCGGCGCGCTTCTGGGCCTGTGGAGCATGTACCTGCGCCGGTCGCTCCCGGAGACCGAGGCGTTCGAACGTGCCCGGGAGAGCAGGGCGAGCGGCGGAGCGCAGCCCAGGACGGGCATGTTCGACATCCTGACGCGGCATCCACGCGTTGCGTTGAAGATTTTCGGGCTCACCGCCGGAGGGGCGGTGTGGTACTACACCTTCGCTTCGTACCTCCCCGAATACGCGGCCCACCGGGGGCTGGAGCACGGCGCCGCCCTCACCGCGAGCATCATCGCCCAGGCCGTGCTCATCGGCGTTCTTCCGGTGCTCGGCGTGCTCTCGGACCGGGTGGGGCACCGCCTGAACCTGGTGCTGTTCGGCATTCTCAGCGCTCTCGCCTCCCTTCCCCTGTTCGCGGTTCTGCAGCCCACTTTCGGTTCCCTGGTCCTGGTGCAGAGCATCGGCCTGGTGATTTTCGCCGTCTGCGGATCCGCCGTCGGATCGACCATGGCCGAGCAACTTCCCACCGAGGTAAGGGCGGCCGGGCTCGGACTGCCGTACGCGCTTTCGGTCGCCCTCTTCGGCGGAACGGCGCCTTTCATCATCGAGTGGCTCAACTCCCGGAATTTGTCGGGTGTATTCCCGTGGTACGTCGTCGCGCTCTGCGGCGTCACCCTCGTATCCGCCCTCACCCTCCGCGAAGGCCGCCACAAGGATCTGCGCGACATCGACGCGGACGAACCCGCGACGGCCGAGCCCGCCATGGCCTCGCCCCAGCAGTGATGCCACCGTTCGGCGCCTTACCGGCGCGCCGGCTTCGGGCGTACGGCGCCGGGCTACGGGCGACAACTCAGTTCCCTTGCCCGTCTTCCCTTGCCCGTCACAGGCGGCCATCGGCACCCGCGGTTGAACGCCGCGCCGATGGCCGCCATCGGTTTTAGTCGTTGGCCGGGCAGCTGGCAGCTGGCAGCTGGCAGCTGGCAGCTGGCTGGGGGCTGGGGGCTGAGGGCTGGGGGCTGGGGGCCGAACGCGGGCGATCGGCGGTGCGGGCCTGTTCCTTCGAGCGCTCTCGGTTCTTGCGCGCCGACGTACGCGATGCGTCACTCGCGTCCCTGGCGCGGTGGAGGTCGTACTTGCTGCTGATGACGACCCGGGTCATTGAGCGAGGGAACAAACGCCACGTATGCCTTGGTAGTTGAGGGAGGGAAGCAGCCGGTAGTTCCTGTGTGCAGGGGGCGTGGTGTTGCGTACGATGGCGGTGCGGAGCCTGCCCGGCATCGAGGGCCGGGTATCCCACGAGCGGGGGATGAAAGGTGCGTGCCCGATGGGGCTCGGTCTGGCGACTGTGGTCGCTGGGGGGATCTACACCGCAACAGTTTCGCTACTGGCTCTGGTCTCTGCTTTCGCGCGTGATTCCGGTCGTCGACGCGAGGCCCGCAGCACATTGGTCCTGCTGGTGCCGGGCCGCGGTTCCCAGGAGGCTGCGGCACCTGCTTCATCGGGGGACTCCTCGTAGATCGACAGGGCGCCCCGCAGAAACCCGGTGACAGCCGGAGGCGCCGGACCATCCTCATGATCACCCGAGGGTGGTCCAGCGCCTACGCGTCCGCTACGCCTGACCCGCTAATGTCCCCCCTGACCAGCAAAAAAGCCCTCCGGGGAGGAAAGCTGACGCGTCGTGCGAGCTGAGCGCTCCCAACTTGTCACAACGCGAGAAGCGAGGTTCTGATCGAGGCGCCCCCGATTGGTCTGCTTCCCGCGCACGCGAAGGTCCGTCGGGACGGATAGCGCGCAGCCGAAGCGCCCACAGTGCCAGGCAGTGATCGCGGGTCGCTGGTCGGCCGCGATGCCGATGATCCGCCGACGCCGGTCCGCCTCGTCCTCGCGCCGCTTCAGGATCCCCATCCGGCTCAGGCCGCCAGCCAGCAGGCTCACTGTCGTCGGTGCGATCTGCAGCCGGGCGGCCAGCTTTGTTCACGGTCATCGGCGGGCGGCCTCACCGCGATCGCCGGCGCCACGGTGGTGGTCGGGCGCGGGCCGGCGTCCGCTGGGTGCTGGGCGGGAGGTCCTCGCTCCGGGGCCAAGTGTGAACGGCCAGGCTCCCGGGGGCGGGCAGGCGGCAAGGGCACCCGCGACGTGTGGAGGAGAACCGAGGGGACCAGACCGCTGCGCCGAGGGGCGGCGCCGCTCGAACTCCGGCACAAACCCTCGTCAGCCAGTGACCTCGAGATCCTCCTACGCCGTCAGTGCTCCCTCGGGCAGGCGGAGGGTGACCTCGATCTCGACTGCGTCGCGGAGTTTGAGGGCACCGAAGAACCCCGAGTACGGCCGGACGCCCCAGTGGCTCTGCACCACACTGGCTGCGGCGCCGAGTGTGTCGTCCTCGCGTTGCCGTACCACGAGGCGGAGGGGATGGGTCTGCCCGGCCAGGGTCAACTGTCCGTCGACCATCGCGCTGCGGTCCTCGATCTCCACGTTCGTGGAGGTGTACACCGTGTGCGGATGGTCGTCGACGTGGAGCACGTCATGCATGGTCTGCTCGATCTGCCGACGGTCGGCATCGGTGAGGGCCTTCACCCCGCCGGTACCCTCCCGTACCCGTAGCGCATCCATGTCCACGCGTACCGACAGCTCCGTCGGGGCCGTGGGATCCGCGGGGACGGTGAGTGTGCCCTCCCACTGCGTCGCCTCGATGACCAGGTCGTGACCGGCTTTCGCCACCAAGCCTTCACGGAGGGTGCGCAGCAGGATACGGCCGGTCCGCGGGCCGAGCTCGTACGTCCCTGCTGCAACAGCCACATTGATCAGTCTATGAACCCTCGCTGAGCTCGTCCATGCAACCAGTTCCGGGCGGCGGTGGGCGAGAGAACGAACCAGGGGGCGGCCGCCCGGCTGTGCCCACCAGGACGCACGGACCCCTGCCTTCCCGACCACGAGCCGTTTCCGCCGGACACGAACACCACGAGTGGGCCGCCGCGGCCCGCCGTCACATGGTGGAGCCACCGTGGCCTGCATCTGGCGCGGTGGCCGCTGCCAGTCCAGTCCGAAGGCGAGCGTCGCCCACCCCGTGATCGGCCGGGACTTCTCCTGGCCGACAGGGAACTTGCCGGGCACGTAGGCGTCACCGTGTTCGGTGAGGGTGACCAGGAAGGGCAGGTCGGTGCAGCGCCTGACGAAGTCGGTGAACCGCGGTGTCGTCTTGTCGACGAAGAACTCCTTGAGGATCACATGCCCCATGGACATGGCCGGCGCCGCGTCGGTACCCGGCCGCGCGGGCAGCCACTCGTCGGCGAACTCGGTGTCGTCCGCGTAGTCCGGGGAGACCACCACGACCTTCTGGCCCCGGTCCCTCCACCAATTCCCGGGGGCCGAGGTGCCGCGGCGCGGTCGGTCGCGGTCACTCGCGGGCTTCGCCCGGCCCAGCGCCCTGGAGGGTCAGCGCGACGAGGTGTCCGGCCCCGGATGCCGCCACGACCATCGTGAGTCCGGGCGCGGGCAGCGACTCGGCCACGTGCAGGAGCGGGGAGACGGCGCCGAATTCCGCGCCGACGGAGGGCCCGGCGGGGTCGGTGAGGGTCACTCTTGCAGAGGCCAGCGACGTGCGGATCGCCGTGTCCACCGGGGTCGCGTCGACCGGCCCGCAGAACCTGTACCGCAGCTCGCCCGGGCCTGCGGCCAGGGCGGTCACCCGTCGTACCGCGGCGGCCAGGGCCGACGGTTGCGGGGTGCCGTCCGCGCGTGCGGGCACGAATCGTGACACCCCGTCAACCACCACTCCCAGCGGTGCGGTCGTGCTCGAGTCGAGCACCAACGCGGCGGCGCCGCCCAGGGCCTGGCCCACGACGGTCTCTTCGGTCGCGGTGGCCAGCACGCGGCTCGCCCGGCCCCGGCGCAGGGCGGCCGCGGCGAAGAGCACGGCCTCCAGGCTTGCGCCAGACCCCACGAACCGCTGGCGAAGCCACTCGTCCGCGCGAAAGAAGCCCGAGATGCCCAGGACGAACAAGCTCAGGGCCCCGGATCAGGCGGTCGTCTTGGCGGCGACCCTGGCGCGCAGCACGTCGCGAACGGCGGGCCACTCGTCTGCGAGCAGGCTGTAGTACAGAGAGTCGCGGCGAGTGCCGTCCTGACGCCGCATATTGCTGCCGTTCAGCGGCGTCCAGCGCGGCGTCGGCCAGGGTGTCGGCGCCCCGGACCTGCGGTTGCGCAGCCACGTCACCAGCCGCCCGCGGCCTACCCCTTGGCCGCATCGGTTTGCGTTTGCGCCTGGTCGGAGGCGTCGAGTTGTTCCTGGACGCGTGTCGCGTCCGTGGCGCGGTGCTGGGCGCGGTACAGCTCCAGGGCCTGCTGCCAGGCGTGGCGGGCCTGGGTGTGCTGGCCCAGGGCGCGGTAAATCTCGCCGAGGTCTTCGAGGCTGCCGGCTTCGTCATGGGGGGTGTTGGCCTTGCGGAACAGGGTGAGGGCTTGGTGGTAGTGGTCCAGGGCCTGGGTGTGCCGGCCGGTGTGGTGGGCGATGTAGCCCAGGCTGTCCAGGGCGCCGGCCTCGCAGCGGTCGTCGCCGAGCCGCCGGGCCAGGTCCCGGGACTGCGTGCAGTGGGCGCGGGCCTGCTCGTAGTGGCCGAGTTGGGCATGGATCCAGCCCGCATTGTTGAGCATCGTGGCCTCCAACGCGGGGTCGCCGAGGCGGCGGTAGAGCTGCAGGGCGTGCTCGGCGTGGGGCAAGGCCCGCTCGGCGTCGCCCTGCTGCGACCAGGAGCTTGCCAGCCCCCAGTGGGCACACGCCTGGCCGCGCAGGTGGCCGGTCTGCTCGAACACGGCGAGCGCTCGACTGAGGTGGCCGCCGCCCTCGGCGTGCTGCCCCTCCCTGCCGCAGGCCCATCCCAGGCCGACGTGGGCCCGGGCTTGCAGGGCGGGGTCGGTGAGGTGCTGGGTGGCGGCGAGGGCGGCCCGCCACATCGGAAGCCGGTCGCGGTGACGACCGTGGTAGAGCTGGAAGGCGTCGAGGGTGCAGGGCAGTTGCCAGGCGGGGGTGTGCCAGTGGTGGTCGGCGGCCAGCTGCTGGGCGGCCAGCAGGCAGGGGTATTCGGCGACGAACCAGGCCAGCGCCTCCTTTTGGTCGGCCAGGGGCTGGTGGAGACAACCGAGGGCGGGCGGGTCCAGTTCGACCGGCATGGCGGGGTGGGGTTCGACCAGGCGGTCGGCTCGGTGGGCGGTGTGCAGGTAGAAGGCGAGCACGCGGCGCAGGGCGGTGGTGCGGTCGGGCTCGTCCAGGTCGCGCTGGCCGCGTTCGGCGGCGTAGAGGCGGACCAGGTCGTGCAGTTGGTAGCGACCCGGGATGTGCTGCCGCAGCAGGTGGGCGGTCTCCAGGGTGCGTAGCAGGGTGCGGGCGCGGGCGGGGGTGCAGCTGGTCAGGCCGGCCGCGGCGGGCAGACTGATGTCCGGACCGGGGGCCAGGCCGAGCAGGGCGAAGGCGCGTGCTGCTTCGGGCTCCAGGGCCTGGTAGGAGGCGGAGAACACGGCGCGCAGGTCGGCGGCGAGGTCCCCGGCGTCGAGTGCGTCGAGCCGGGTTGCGGACTCGGCAAGTTCCGCGGCGAGGTGGGTGAGGGGGAAGTCGGGGTAGGCGGCGGCGCGTGCGGCGATGATGCTCAGCGCCAGAGGAAGTCCGGCGCAGTGCTCCAGGATCGCGGTGACGGCGTCGGGTTCGGCGGCGATCCGGGCCTCGCCGAGGTGGCGGACGAGAAGCTGGCGGGCCTCGGCCTCGGAGAGCGTGCCCAAGGTCAGCGGCCGGGCTCCCTGGGCGGTGCGCAGGCCACTCAGCTGGCGACGGCTGGTGACCAGGACGGTGCAGCTCGGGCTGCCCGGCAGCAGCGGGGTGACCTGGGCGGTGTCGCGGGCGTTGTCCAGCACGATGAGCATCCGTTTGTCGGCGACCAGACTGCGGTACAGCGCGGTCTGGGCGTCGGGGTTCACCGGGACGGCGGAGGGTTGCGCGCCCAGGGCACCGAGGAAGCCCCGTATGGCCACTGAGGGGGGCACCGACTCGCCGGAGGGGTCGAAGCCGCGCAGGTCGATGTAGAGCTGGCCGTCGGGAAAGCGCTCGGTGTGATCGTGGGCCCAGCGCAGGGCCAGATAGGTCTTGCCGATGCCGCCGGTGCCGCCGATCGCTGAGATCACCACCGTGCCGCCGGGATCGGCGTGCTGGTCCAGGGCGGCCGACAACGCGGCCAGCTCCCGGGTACGGCCGGTGAACAGTGCTGGCGGCGCGGGCAACTGGCGCGGTACGGGGGCGGGCACGGTGGCCGGTGCGGACCGGGTGATCACCGTGGGTCCGGTGCGTGGGGTGAGGGCGGGGTCGCCGGTGAGGATCTGCTGATGCAGGCGCTTGAGCGGCGGACCGGGATCGATGCCCAGTTCCTCGGCAAGCCGCCGCCGGGTGCTCGTGTAGCACTCCAGGGCTTCGGCCGTGCGCCCGCATCGGTGCAGAGCGAGGATGAGCTGCCCGGCGAGGCGCTCATCGAGCGGGTGGTCATGGGTGCGATCGCGTAAGCCGGGCAGCAGCTCGGTGTGCCGGTTCAGGCGCAGTCCGATGTCGGCGGCATCCAGCTCGGCGGCGCGACGCTCGTGGCGCAGGGTCTCGCGCAGGGTGTTGGCCCAGGGGGTGTCCACCGTGGCCAGGGCCTCCCCGCGCCACAGGCCGAGGGCCTGCTCCAGCAGGGCTGCGGCATGCTCGTCGTCGGAAGTCCTGCGGGCCTGGGCGACACGGTGGCGGAACCGGTGCAGATCCACCGCCTGCGCGTCACCGGTGATCACATAGCCCGCGGGCCGTCGTGTGATGCGTACCCCGTCGGTGGCGGTCAGGGTCTGCCGCAGCCGGGACAGGTAGCTGTGGAGCGTGCCGCGCTGGACCGGACGGTCCCCCCAGACCCGCTCGACTATCTGATCCACCGTCACCTCATGGTTGTGATCCACCAGCAGCGCTGCCAGCAGCAGCCGCTGCCGGGCATGGCCGAGATCGACCAGACGGCCGTCGACGCGCGCCTCGATGACACCGAGGATCCCGAATTCCACCGCCACTGTGGCCACACTCCTTGCCGATTGGATCTCCGTCTTCCGGATAGTGGGCCCTACCGGCGGGTTCAGCGCGTGTCGGTGGGACATCGAGGAGCGGATTGGTGCGTACCAAGGGGCGCGGGCGACCCTGGGGGGAGTGCGGAAGCGTGTGCGCGCCCCCCGGGATTGCCGTACGGGCCGTCATGCGGGGGGCCATGCGGGCTGTCCTGCGGGCGGACCTGCGGGCGGACCTGCCCTGCCGCGGCACGGCGGTGCCCGGCGCCGGTTCCGCCGCTTTTTGCGGAGACCAACCTCGACTGCCCAAGTCCGTCCTCCCCATGGGGAATCCAGCCAGCGGATATCAAGAATCAGCGAAGTTTTATCCATGGTCGACCGAGCACACTGATGCCGTTTGCCGCTGAGGGGCACCGCCAGGGGCCGTTGATCACGGTCACTCCCGGCGATCCGACGAGGTGAGGAGAAGCAGCCGAGTATCAGGCGTGTGGATCGGATCCTGTCGGCAACCGGATGCAGGAGTCCATCGACCCGAAGCCTGCCGGACACCACCGCCCTGCCGAGCACATCAGGCCGAGCACATGAGAGGGATGAGCGATGCGCGCCCATCGGATGAATCTGCGTGTCTACACAGTGGATGGGAAAGGTGTGGTCGTGCGCGAGGACCCCCGTGTGGAGGTGGCGGCGATCGATCCACCCGCGGCGTCGGGTTGCCAGTCCGCGTGGCCACCGTGCCAGTGCCGACGGGCGGTGGGTCGCCCCTGTCCGCTGGACGAGGAAGGTGCCGACAACGATGCCGCGGACACGGTTCCCGCCCGTCACGCCGAGCGAGCACTCGAAGGCGGGACCGCGACTACGACTACGGATCAACGTGCCGCGACTACGACTACGGATCAACGTGCCGCGACCACGACTACGGATCAACGTGCCGAGGACGGGCCTTCGCTGCTGCCGCGACGGCCGTGATGGCCGCGACGACCATGACGGCGTGAGCGGCTCCGATGGGTCCGCACCGGACGAGCGGGGCAGCGTGAACCGTGCGCAGGCGGACGACGACTGACGAGGAACCGTCCGCGGCCTGCGGCACGACGACGACTGCCGGCAAAGGGCGCGGGGTCCCGGGAGTCGCCCGGGCCCGGTCGGCGGCCATCCCGATCGGCTGTGGTTCCCGGCCGCCGCCCCGTTGGGCCCGACGCCACCCCGGACGCGGACCGCGGCACTTAGTGCTGCGTCATGTCTTAGCTCCCGTACGCCCAGAGCCCACCGGAGCCGCTGGGCCCGCCACTCCCCGCGACCGCTGGCGTTGCTGTCGCCCATCGCGTCCCGATTCGGAGCGGGTCGCGCCCACTCCGGTACACCGAACGCCGCCCCGGACACCGCGAGGCCGGTAAGCGGGCGTGGCCACCGGCGCCTTCCTCTGTCCTACCGCCCCAGGAGAATCACCATGCGGCCACGCCGCGGTCCCCGTTCCGACGATCGCCTGGAGTCCCACTCCGACGCCGAACTGCTCAACCTGGTACGCGAGCGGTGGATCACGGCGTTGCGGACGCTCTACCGCCGTCACTATCCCGCCGTGTTCGGCTATGCCGCCCACTGCGCCGACTGTCCCGCCGACGCGCACCGGCTCGCCCGCCAGGCCTACACCGAGGTGCTCCGGGCGACCGTGCTCGGGGCCGGCGCGGTGTCGGACCGGCGTCACCGGGGCTGCCTGCGATTACGACTGCTGGTCGCCGTTCGCTCCGCGGCCGTGCAGCAGTCGCAGTCGGCCCAGGAGCCCGGGATGTCCCTCACTCCGAGGTTCCGCAGTTGGGTGGCCCGTGGCTGCCAGTGGCCGTTGCACGACAGCCGGTCCCTCATGATCCCGTTCACCAGCCTGCCGGAATCCGCGCAGTGCCTGCTGTGGCACGCTGTCGTGGAGCGAGACGAACCCGCGCTCGTGGTCCGGGTCACCGGGCTGAGCCCGGACCGGCTCGCCCCGATGACCGAGCAGGCCATGGACACGCTGCGCGAGGCCGTCGTCGACGCCTACTCCTACTCCCTGCGCGTCGGCGAGGACTGCCACAAGACCGCCGAGCAGCTGGTGGCCGCGGCGCGGCCGGACGGACTGCCGGTGCTGCGGGGGATCGCACCGCATCTGCAGACCTGTTCCGCCTGCCTGGCCGTCTACACGGACGTGAAGGAGCTGACCACCCGGCTGCAGCGGATGCTGCCGCCCCTGCTGCTGGGGTGGTGGCCGGGAGACGCTTATCGGGCGACCAAGGCGTCCACCGCGCCACCGCAGCACGAACCGCGATTCCTCGAACGGATACTGCTCGGCTCGGACATCAAAGGTCCTCTGCCCGAACCCGCTTCACAACCCGAACCTGATCTCGACCCCGATTCCGTACCCGGATCTCTTCCTGGGCCCGCTCCCGAGGCGGTGCCTGCCGACAGGGACGGCGGGCCCCCCTGGCACGGACCCGGGGCGTCCGGCCGACGGTACCCGCCAGCGGTGCGGTCCGGTGCGCTCGGCGCGACAGGGCTCGCCGCCATGCTGGTCGCCCTGGTGTGCACACTGCAGGCGGATCCGGCCGCGCCGAGCGCTCCGCCGGTGCCTGCCGACACCTACGCGGTGCAGGTCCACACCGCCGCCGGCAGCGGCGAGCACCCGCGGGCCCGTGCGCTCGGCCCCTTCTCCTGGTTGCGCTATGACCGGGTGGACTTCACCGACACCGCGGCGACCCGATTCAGCGCCGGAATCGTGGCCCCCGCCGGCCGGCACGGTGTGCTGGAAGTGCGACTGGACTCGCTCGCCGCACGTCCGGTCGCGATGCTGGCGCCACCGGCCGACGGCTCACTGGGCGAGGTGACCGTCCCGATCCCTGCGACCAAGGGCGTGCACGAGGTGTTCCTGACCGCCCGCTGCTCACCGTCGCTCGCGCCGTGCACCGAGGTGCTGTGGTTCGGTGCGGGCCAGTGGGCGGCCGATCCGTTCCGGACCCGGTCCCTGCACAGGTCGGTACCCCGCACCACCACACCCCGAGGGTAGGAGAGCAACCGTGTTCCACATCTCCCGGCGAGGCGCCGGGAAGCCGCGACGGCCGTCCGCTGCGATCCCGCCGCGCAGCCGCCGCCCTCGCCCACTCGGAGTACTGGCCGCGGTCCTGGCCGGTACGGCTCTGACCGGCTGCGCGGCCGGGCTGACCCGGCAGGACGGCCGAGCCGAGACCGACGACCGGCCGTCCGCCGTGGCCCCGGCCGAGCCCACGCGCAGGAGTGACCGGGCGGGCACTTCAGGCGCCCCGGGCGCAGGCCTGTCCCTGCTCAGCGACGGAGCGGGAGGGAAGTGCCTGACGGCGATCAAGATCCGGGAGCAGGTGCGGCCCGAGGCAGCGGAGTGCGGTTCGTGGCCGACCCAGTCATGGTCCGCCGACCAGGACGGGACCGGACCCCACCGGCTGCGGAACAGGGCCACGAACGCCTGCCTGACCTTCACTCCGCCGTCCTCGTCACACGCGCCCGCCCCCGCGCCGTCACTGCAGGTATGCCGGGCGCACGACGGTTGGCAGCACTTCCACTTCTTCCAGTTCGGCAACTGGCACGGCGCAGATACCTCGATAAGGCATGTGCGTGTCGTCAACGCCGCCAGCGGGCGGGCACTGGAGGTCGGCCCCGACGGAACCTCGATCCTCCAGGGAGGGCCCTACGCGAGCCCGCACCAGGGCTGGCTGATGCTGGTCACCACCTACCAGTGACAACCTGCACGGTGAGACGCTCGGTGCAAGGAGCCATGCGTCCCGCATCTGTCGGCGATTCGCGTTTTCCTCGGTTCCGCCGAAGAGCGCGCGAGTCGCAGATCCTCGGATGGCGTCGCTGGGGAACCCGCCCGCCAACGGCCTCATTGTGCCCCGTTCCGCGGCAGGTTCGCCCTGTGTGTCAGTCAGCCTGTGCATCGCGGGCCAGGCAGCAGCGAATCAAACCACCGGTAGACGCCGGGCTCGCCATCCTGGCCAACCGCCTCCAGCGGTGCGCGCTCGACGTCCCGCAGGCGGAGAGCGAGGGCGACCCGGAGCCGTCGGCGATGGAGGCGGCGGGCAATGCCGCGTTGCGGGCGCGAACCTGATCGGCGCCTATCTCAACAGCGGCGACGACCGCGACGTCCGCCAAAGCCTCGACGCCGCATAAGCGTTCATCGCCGAAGCCCTACCGGTCTGCACGCCGCCCGCAGCGAGCACACGGAGGGCGAGGATTAGCAGACGTCAATGTGCGGGTCAGCAGGATTTCGGCGTCGACACACCCATTGACAACGATGTCTGAGCGTGGTCTAGTCCACTCCCACCACCGGTACCTGACTCTGCCGCCCGGTTCGCCCCTCGGACTGCCCTGGCGGCGGGAGGAGGCCGCACCGTGTCCCTCGGCCGACCGAGATCCCTGAGATCTCTGATATCCCCGAAATCCTCGGCTTGCTGGCATCCGTTGCGGTCCCGCGGAGCCTTCATCGCCACCCTGGTGCTGTCTCTCCTGCTCGGCACTGGCCTCTCCTCCGGCACGTCCTCCGGCGTCCCCTCCGGCGTCCGCTCCGCCGCCCCCACCGGCGTCCGCTCCGCCGCACCACCGACCGCCACCGCCGGCCGCACCGCCGCGCTCGACACCAGCGCAACCGGCGAAACCGGCGAATCAGACACTCCGACCGTGTACCCCGCACCCCAGTCGGTCGAGAGGCGTTCAGGCGTCGTACGCATCCCGTCGGCAGTCACCCTCGTCGCCAATGCCTCGACCGACTCCTCCGCCCTCGCCGTCGTCCGGGACGTGCTGGAGCGCGCGGGCGTGCGTACGGTCCGGCAGGTCGTCGACGAAGCCGACGAAGGTGATGCGAGCAGCAGCGGCCTCACGGTCCACGTGGGTGGCCGGGGCGAGGACGCCGCCACCGCGGGCGCCCTGAAAGCCCTGGGCGTCAAGGGCAGCGAGGGCATGACGACCGCAGAGGGGTACGTGCTGGCGGCCGGCAAGGGCCAGGACGGCCGGGCCCGCATCGTCCTCGACGGGGTCGACGCCGACGGCACGTACTACGCCGCCCAGACGTTCCGTCAGCTGGTGCACCGCACCTCCGACGGCTCTGCCATGGCGGCCACGGAAATCCGCGACTGGCCGTCCTTGCGGTGGCGGGGCGTGGTCGAGGGCTTCTACGGACCGCCGTGGTCCCATGACCAGCGGCTGTCCGATCTCGACTGGTTCGGCCGGCACAAGATGAACATCTACGTCTACACGCCCAAGGACGACCCGTTCCTGCGGGCCGAGTGGCGCAAGCCGTACCCGGCGGCGGAGCTCGCGCGCATCGAGGAGCTGGTGAAGCGCGCCAGGACCGACCACGTCGAGTTCAGCTACGTGCTCTCGCCGGGCCTCTCCGTCTGCTACTCGAAGCAGTCCGAGGCCGAGGCGCTGGCAGCCAAGTTCGAGTCGCTGTGGTCGATCGGCGTGCGCACCTTCGTCGTGGCCTTCGACGACATCGACTACCAGCGGTGGAACTGCGAGGAGGACCGGGCCGAGTACGGCACGGGGCCCGCGGCCTCGGCGGCGGCCCAGGCGCACCTCGTCAACACGATCCAGCGCGACTTCATCGCCACCCACGCCGGCGCCGAGCCCCTCCAGACGGTCCCGACCGAGTACTGGGGCACCAGCAAGACCGACTACACCCGGCGGATCGCGAGCGAGGTCGACCCCGAGGTCGTCGTCCAGTGGACCGGCGTGGACGTGATCGCGCCGAAGATCACCCGCGCCGATGTCACCGCCGCCCGCGACGTGTTCGGCCATCCGATCCTGCTCTGGGACAACTACCCGGTCAACGACTACGTCCAGGGCCGCCTGCTGCTCGGCCCGTTCGTCGGCCGCGAGTCCGGTCTGTCCGAGTCCGTCACCGGGCTGACCGCCAATCCCATGCCGCAGGCGCAGGCGTCGAAGACCTCCCTCTTCACGGTCGCCGACTACACCTGGAACGACTCCGCGTACGCCCCCGAGCGGTCGTGGGCGGCGGGCCTCGACGAGATGGCGCGCGGCGACGACCGCACGGCCGCCGCGCTGCGCGCCTTCGCCGACGTCAACCACTCCTCCCGGCTCGACCCGCGGCCCGGGCCGCGGCTGTCCGCCGAGCTCGCGCGGTTCTGGCCCGCCTGGTCCGCAGGCGAGACCGCCGCGGCCGATCGGCTGGGCCGAGCCCTGAGCGAGGTGCGCGACGCTCCCGTGGTGCTGCGCGACCGCCTGAACGACCCCTGGTTCCTGGCCGAGACGAAGCCGTGGCTCGACGCCACCCGCGCCTGGGGCAAGGCGGCGGTCACCGCGCTCGACATGCTGGCCGCCCAGCGCGAGGGCGACGGCGCCGAGGCCTGGGCCAGTCGCCAGGCCCTGCCCGGGCTCGTCGAGAAGGCCAAGTCCTTCACGTGGACCGGCCTCGACCCGAACCGCAAGGTGATGGTCGAGATCGACCGGCCCCTGGAGGACTTCGTCCAGGACGCCCTGGCGGAGAGCGACAGGTGGCTCGGGATCTCAGAGGTGAGCCCCACCACCAACCTGCCGCCCCTGGACGGCCGGTTCCCGGCCACCAACATGATCGACGGCGACCCGGAGACGTACTTCTGGGGCGCCGCGGGTGCCCAGCCGGGGCACCACGTCGGCGTCGACCTGGGCAGGGTCAAGCCGGTCACCGGCGTCGAGGTGCGGATGGCCAAGAGCGACAGCCCGGATGACTACATCCACACCGGCGTCGTCGAATACTCCGCCGACGGGACCACGTGGTCCAAGGGTCCGGCCTTCTCAGGCGATCCGACCGTGAAGGTGGACCTTCCCTCCGGATCCACCGCACGGTACGTACGGCTGCGGGCGACGCAGGCGCAGAACAACTGGGTGGTCGTCCGGGAGTTCACGATCCACCGTGGCGATGCGGCCACCGTCTCCGGAAGTCCCGGTCCCGCCACCGGTGGCGCCTTCGCACGCGCCGCCGACGAGAACCTCGGCACCGCGTACGAGGCGGCCGGCGCACCGGCACAGGGCGATGCGCTGACGGCTGAACTCCCTTCCGGCCGTCCGCTGCGCACGCTCCTCGTCCTGCAGCCCGGCAGCACCACCGCGGGGGCGGAGGTCCAACTGCGCACCGGGACCGGCTCCGCGGCGCGCTGGACCGGCATCGGCCGGCTCTCCGGCCGCGGCTACAGCGAGCTGTCCGCCCGCGACCTGGCGGCCACGGCCGTGCGGCTGGTCTGGGCGAAGGGCTCTCCGGCACCGCGGGTCACCGAGATCATCCCCGCGTACGCCGACGCTCCCCCGGCCGACCTCACCCTCACACCGCTCGCGCTCGACCTCGACACGGGCGACCGCAAGAAGGTCACGGTGACCGTTGCCTCGGCCCGCGCGGAGGATCAGCGGGTGACGGCCGAGGCGGACCCGCCCGAGGGCATCACCGTCGCCCCCCACAGCCGCGAGGTCGTCCTTCCCCGCGGTGCCAGGGCCGACTTGACCTTCGAGGTCAAGGCCGCGGCCGATGCCACCACCGGCACCCACCGTGTCCCGATGACCGTGCGCAGCAAGTACGGGAAGGCGACCACCGCGCTCTCCGCGAACGTCTGGCAGCGCACCTCGGACACGAACGTGGCTCTCGCTTCCCAAGGCGCGGTGGCCGAGGCCTCGCAGGTGGAGGACAGCCTGCCTCAGTTCGCCGCGGACAAGGCCATCGACGGCGACGTCTCGACCCGGTGGTCCTCCCCGTGGTCCGACGACCAGTGGCTCCAGGTCAAGTTGGCCACCCCGCAGCGGGTGGGCAGGGTGACCCTGCGCTGGGAGGCCGCTCACGCCGCCGCGTACGAGATCCTGACCTCTCCGGACGGCGAGAACTGGGACACGGCGGCGACGGTGACGGACAGCCGGGGCGGGACGGAGACAGTGCGGCTGGACGCACCGGACACCCGCTTTGTCCGGATGCGCGGACTCGCCCGGGCCACCGGGTTCGGCTACTCGATCCACGAGTTCGAGGCGTACCCGGTCGCACCGTAATGCCCTATTGATCCAACACGGGCCACCGGCCAGTCGCGATCGGTCCATCGGCAGGGCCATGGGTGCTTGACACGGTTCGCGCACCCGGTTCAGGCAACGTTGTTAAAACGCCCCCAAGGAGTGGGCCATGCGACTCCCGGCGACCCGGATACGTGCAGGGAGCGGCGGGGTTGGCAGCCGCTCTGAAACAGTGGCCGTGCTGGCCGGCGCGCTGCTGGCCGGTGACGCGCGCGGCGGCGGCTACGAGCCCAGGGTGCTGCTCGGGCCGGTGCGGGCCGTCGCCGCACCGGCCGACACCCCGGCCGCGCTGGCGAATCCGTCCATCGGTACGCAGAACTTCGGCAACACCTTCCCCGGTGCGAGCGCGCCCTTCGGCATGGTCCAGGTCAGCCCGGACACCGGCGGCCAGGGCGGCTACGACTACAAGCAGGACAAGATCCACGGGTTCAGCCAGACCCACCTCTCCGGCGTCGGCTGCGGCGTGATGGGCGAGCTGCCCATCATGCCGACCACAGGCGCGGTCGACACCGTGGACCCCGACGAGTACCGCTCGGAGTACTCGCACGACGACGAGAAGGCCGAACCCGGCTACTACCGGGTGGGCCTGAACAAGCACGACATCGAAGCCGAGCTCACCGCCACCGAGCGCACCGGCTGGCAGCGAACGTCAGGCCGACGAGGCCCTGACCCTCTTGCTCGCAGACTGGTCAGCTAAACGCTCGTCCGCCGCTGCGCTGGATCGTGGCCTAACTGGGCCCGACCGGGCGGCAGAGTGAGCAGCAAGACGCGCTGGATTTCGCGTACTGCCAAGCAAAGACGGTGGGGAAGATCAGAAAGCATCAGTCTCTGCCGGTCAGGGCGCGATCCGCGCCCTGACCGGCGCAGTGCGCTCCCAACTTGTCACAACGCGTAAACCGAGGTGCTCATCGAAGCACCTCCAGAGCCTTCTCCCGGCGCACGCGAAGGTCCGTCCGGCGCCGGTCCAGACCGCGAGGAGTAGCTGCAGTTCACGGGCGACCCGGTAAGGGACGTCATATGTTACGTGTTTGACATCACTCTTCGGGGAAGGCGAACGCGCGTGGCGGTCAGGGGAGTTGGGGGCGGACGTTGATCAGATCCCGGGCAGTGCCTACGAACGGCCTTTCCCCCGTGTACGACGAGACAGGTGCCGCGTCCGCGCGTTTCCTCCGGTGGCTGACCGGCGAGACCGGCGGCGTCGTCGGGAACCGAGTGCCCAGCGCCGAATACGCACCCCATGAGCGGTGCAGCCTGGAACTGGTCGAGGGCGTCGTGGAACGCCTGGCCGCACTCGGCTGGATAGCCGTGCACAACGACTCCGGTGCCGTGCCACCGCTGGTCAGCCCGACCGGCACGGGGCTCGCGGAGGTGCGGGCCTGGGACGAGGCGTACGCCGATCGGGACACCCGGCGCCGGTACGCCAAGGCTGCCCTGTTCGCCTGGTGGGACCGGGCCGGGCGACACCAGAGGGGCGAGCCGAACCCCGAGGACTTCCTCTGGGCCCGGGAGGCCTTCTACTGCGGCCGGCGGCTCGAGTTCGAGGACCTGGAGTACGCCAAGGACCATCTGGACCTGCCCACCCCGGTGCGCATCGGCGTCGCGGAACAGGGCGCCGGGGTGTTCCTGTCCTTCGAGCAACTGGCCCTGCTCGTACAGGCGTCCCGCCCCGACCTGTCGGAGACCGACAGCGAGGTGCGACAGGTGCGCGAGCTCGCCTGGGCCCTGACCGAGGCCTCCCAGCGCGGTGCCGAGCCCGACGCGGGCACGCTGCAGCGCTTCCTGCAGCACAGCGGCGACCTGGTACAGGCCGGTTCCAGGTCGGTGGGTTCGGTGGGCAGGGACATGGCGTCCGGCCTCGTGTCGGAGATCATCAACTCGATGCTGAGGCTGGGATGAGCGCCCCCGCGGGCCCCGCACCCGGGGCAGAGGAGCAGATTCCGGAGGCGTACGCGCGCCAGCCCCTGCTGCGGCAGCTGGTGCCGCGCCTGGTCGGCCTCGACCGCGACCATCACCGCAGACGGCGGCACCACGAGTTCGGCGAGGACCTGCCGGTGGTGCTGCTCAGCGGGCGGCACGGCACCGGCAAGAGCGCACTGCTGGGCGACCTCCAGCAGGCCTACGCGCCCGATGCGGGCCCCTGGCCAGGGCCGCGCGTCCCGTTCGCGCGGATCAACTGCGCGACACTGGAGGAACGGGCCAGGGTGGGCCCGGAGATCTCCAACAACTCCTACGCGGTGGAGGTCCTGGCCGAGCTCGTCACCCAACTGTCCTGTCATGTCGCGGGGTTCGGGCGGCTCCGCTTTCCCCGGACCACCGCCGGGCTGCTCGCCGTGGTGTCCGCCCGGCGCCCCGGCAACGACGACGAACTGCGGGTGGCCGACCGGCACACGGCTGCCCTGATGGGGCCCCCGCCGGGCGAGGGCCCGCCCCCCACCTGGGACACGCTCTTCCGCGCGGCGCTGCCCGCTTCCCCCGAGGGCGTCTCCCCCGACCCCGCGGCGTTTCCCGAGGCGGCCGTGCGTACCTATCTGGGGAGGCAGTACCGATGGCGCTCGCGCGGACTCGCTTCCCGCCATCTGGTCCGCTGGTACGAGAGCTACCGCAGCGAGGCCGACAACCGGCTGCGCGGCATGCCGCCGGGCGCGGCCGCGCAGCCGCAGCCGGTGCCGGCAGCGGAGCGCGCGCAGGCCGTGGCCCGGCTCTGCCAGGAGTTCCATCAGGGCCGCGGATTCCGGCGCGGCGTCGAGCGCATGCTGATGGCCGCGTTTCTCGCGGATGTGCGCTACGGGCCCTTCCGGCGCGCGAACCGCGCCCCGCGTCCGCTGGTCCTCCTCGACAACGCGCACACCGACGTCGGCCGTGACTTCCTCGAACTGCTCCTGGAACAACGGGCGCTGCTCAGCCGCGGCGCCCGCGACCAGCTTGTCGTGATCGCCACCGAACTGCGCGGCGATGAGAGCCCGGCCACCCGGGACGACAACCCCGACGAGGAGAACGACCCCTACCCGGCCGCCGCGTACCGGTCGCTGCACGAGGTCGGCACGAACGCCAGGTGGACCCGGCCCGGCACCGCTCCCTCGGCGGGCGTGCTGGTCCTGCCGCTGCCGCCGTTGGACACGGAACACCTGGAGAGGATGCTCCAGCGCGACGACCGGACCTCCTTCGACCCGTACATCGCCACCGCCGTACACGATCTGACCCGAGGCCACCCCATGGGGGCCCGCCGGCTGTGCGACGCCGTGGTGCACAAGGCGCGCACCGAGGAGTGGGTGGCGGCCGAGGAACTCCTCGACCTGACCCATCCCGGCGGCACCGGCGAATCCGTCATCTGGCGGCTGCTGAACACCCTGGTCGGCAGCGAGAACCACGACGAGCTGTGCCTGTTCTCCCTGGCCTGGGACCGGGAGGCGGCCGAGCAGCTGGCCGAGCGGTGGGTGCCGCGCCGGATCGACGGCCTGGCCGCGGCCGACGGTGCCGCCGCCCAACTGGAGCGGGAGCGCTGGTCGCGGGGAACAGGTAGCCGACCGTTCATCACGGATCGTTTTCTGCGCGCCCTGCTGGTGCATCAGATGCGCAGCGGGCGCGGTGGCAGCGGGGTGGACTGGTTCAGAGCGCACGCACTGCTCGCCGAGCACCACCGGCAGCGGGCCGTCGGCCGCTCGGGGCAGGCGGAGCGGGACGAGCGGTCCCGTTCCCTGTGGCACCGACTCGCCGGGGGAGAGGCGCAGGAGGTCGTCGACTGGCTGCACGCGGAGTTCCTCAGGGACGATGGTGACGCGGTCGACTGGCTGCACATCCTGCGCACCGTGGCGCATGCGCCACGCCCGCCGGGGGACGTCTGGTTCGAGCAGTGCCAAGAGGTCGCGAAGGGCCGCCGGGACCGGCTGCAGCTCCAGGCGGATCCGGGAGTGGGGCTGGAGAAGCAGGCCGTCAACCGCCTTCTGCACGCTCTGTGGTTCGCGGCGGACGAACTGGCGGAGGCGGACCGGACCCTGGCCGACCGGATCGGCCAGGACCTGTCCTTCCTGTCCGCCCAGCATCTGACCGGCCGCGCGGTGCTGGCCCAGGCCGCCGTCCGCTGGCCGCGCGCGGTGCGGGACGGCGAGGACTGGCCCCTCGACCGCCGCTGGCAGGGCGACCAGCCACGAACGGCAGGGGGGCGATGAACGGGATGGACCGCAGAAACTGGGCCTGGCTGCCGGGCCGGCTCCGCTTCCGGGTGCTCGGCCTGATCGATGTGGTGGCCCTGTGGGCCCTGGTCGCCGTCCTGGTGGGGGCAGGCGCCTGGTGGGGCCTGGACACCTACCAGGAGCACCGCGACTACTGCACCCAGGATCAGGAGCTGCGGCGCGTGGGCGACGGCGAGGAGTGCATCGGCGTCACGGCCGCGGCATACCCCTTCGACCAGGACCTCGCCGACGTCCTGGGCCGGATCGAGGACGAGAACGAGGCGGCACGGGAATCGGGTAAGCCGGTGGTGAGCGTCGCCGTCATCATGCCGTACAGCTCAAGGACCCCCGGCGCGGCCATGTCGAAAGACCTGATCCGGCACTCCCTCCAGGGCGCCTACCTCGCCCAGCTCGGCCACAACCACGGGCCCGCCACCGGCGACACCGCCGTCCAGCTCCTCTTCGCCAATGTCGGCGAGGATCTGAGCCACTGGCGGACCGTGAGCGCCGAACTGGCTTCCCGGCGCGACGGCGAGAGCCCCCTCGTCGCCGCCATCGGCCTGCCCAACAGCGACGCCGCCACGCTCGCCGCCGTGCGGCGGGGACTTGGGCCCGCGCGGATCCCGGCCGTCAGCGCGGTGCTCAGCTCCCGCGAGATGGAGCACCCCTACCTGTTGAAGGTCTCGCCCTCCACCGACCAGCTCGTCGACGCCCTCAAGCGCTATGTGAGCGCGAACAAGGTGAATCGCGAGGACACGTTCATGATCGCCGACGAGCGGGACGACAACTACGTCGCCAACCTCCGCCGTGTCTTCCGCGAGGAGTTCGGCGCGCAGTACGGCATCACCGACGACGAGGTGCAGCGGCGGACCGAGACGTACCAGGGAATCAAGGGGCCCGCGGAAGGCACACCGCAGATTTTCCGGCGGGCCGTGTCCGCGATGTGTGCGGTCGGCGCCAGGACGGTGTTCCTGGCAGGCCGTGACGCTGACCTGCCGCCCTTCCTGGAGACCGTCGACCGGACGCGTTCCTGCGACCGGGGTCCGCACGACGAGCCGATGCGCATCCTGCGGGTCAGCACGGGCCGCGACCCGGTCACCGAGACCGCCGAGATGCGCGCGATCGCCGAGCGGAACAACCTCGAGATCGTGACCGCGGCCGCGGTGGACGCACCCCGCTGGCGTGCGGCCAGGAGCGGTGACGAGCAGGTCCCCAAGGCCTTCGCGCTCTTCGCCGACTCCTACGACCGGTACTTCGGCGAGGAGAAGAACGACGCCCTGGGCGACGGCTACGCCGTGATGTACCACGATGCCCTCACCGCCGTGGGCACCGCCGTGGTCGCCGCCCGGGACAGCGGCATCAACCCCGTGGACCACCACGACGTCTACGACGAACTGCGCAGGGGCAGTCCGCTCGAACACTGCGCCGCGGGCTGCGTACCGGGGGCGAGCGGCGTCTTCACCTTCGCGGACGAGAGCACCGGGACCGACGAGGGCGCCCGGCACGCGGCGCCGACCGGGCTGTGGCCGGTGTGCAAACCGGTACCCGTGGTGACCTTTCCGAAGGAGCTGCGCAGTAGGTCGCCGCTCTACCGGACCTATCAGGAGCAGGGGGAGAACACCTGCCCTCGGCCGTGATCCGGCGGCGGGCGGAGCCGGAACCGGGCGCGGCTCCCCCGCGGCCGCCCCACACAGGGTGGGTAAGTGACGGCGCGTTGCGGATTTGCTGATCAGTAAGCGCCGAGGAGCCATACCGTTGGCGCCATGCCGTCTCAGCTGGTGTCTTGCCGACGTCGGTGGTTGCCCCTTCTGGGGCGCGAGGGCTGCTCGCTGGAGGCCGGCCACGAAATCAAGCAGCAAGGGTCCACCAGCAGATCGCGGCCCGCCCCGTCCTCGACAGGGTTGCAGGGCACCGCGGGCTATTGCCTGTTCCTCCATGAGTCCGAGCTGCGTGTCCACCCGTGACTCAGCAGTGTGATGGCGGCATGAAGAAACAACAGCAGCCGCGGCGATGCACCGGCACGGTGAGGGTTCGCGCACCCAGCCACTCGTACTCGCTGCTCCTCGAGTCGTACCGCTCACTGCCGAGCAAGAACGACAGGCCGTGGAGGCCCTGACCCACTTGCTCGCAGACTGGTCAGCTAAACGCTGTCCTCCGCTGCGCTGGACCGCGACTCAACTGAGCCTGACCAGGCCGCCGATTAGACACCAGACACGCGAAATTCTGCGTACTGCCAAGTAAAGGTCCCGGCCGGGAGATCAAAAACCATCGATCTCCGCAGGTCAGGGCGCCTCTGGCGCCCTGACTGGCAGAGCGCGCCCCCGGCAGGACTCGAACCTGCGGCCAAGCGCTTAGAAGGCGCCTGCTCTATCCACTGAGCTACGGGGGCCGGGTGTGGCTGGATTGGCCTGGACAAGGATAGGGCTCCGCATGCCTCATCCCGGTTGCTTCACCTCCGTGACACGTTGTGGAGGTTCCGTGAAGCGGTCCGATAATCGCAGGCAGGTACGAATCCTGCACCGTTTTTCGCGCCCCCGGCATGCGGTGTTGTGCACTCGTTATGCCTGAGCCCCGGGCGTCACACGCGTACCGCGTTGCTCCGGTCGGCGCGCAGGGGTCAGCATACGCTTCAAAAAGGCGCCAAAATTGGGCATTCTTCGCATGTGGCGATCTTGGACGTACGGCCTCAGATGCTCGAAGCACTGTCCGCACTGCGCGACCGTGTCGCCGCCGCACGCTTTCCGCTCGCGCTGCCGGGCGCGGCTCGGGCCCGGCGTGACCGCGCCGAACTCCTCGCTCAGCTCGACGACTACCTGATTCCCCGGCTGCACGCCCCCGACGCCCCGCTCGTCGCCGTCATCGGCGGATCCACCGGCGCCGGGAAGTCCACGCTCGTCAACTCGCTCGCGGGTCGCCAGGTCAGCGCGGCCGGGGTCCTGCGCCCCACCACCCGTACGCCGGTGCTCGTCTGCCATCCGGACGATCACCACTGGTTCGCCGGGCAGCGGGTGCTGCCCGGCTTCACGCGCGTGTGGACGCCGACCGTGCCCGGGCGCCACCCCGGACCCGGCGCCATGAAGGACGGGAAAGGCCTCGCGGGCGGTGCCGCCGGCAACGGCTCCGGCGCCTACGACCCGTATGAGACGTACGACGACGAGAGGTACGGCGAAGAGCCGGGCGCCGCGTCCGACGGCGGCCCGCCCGCGCTGCGGATCGAGACCGTCGACACCGTCCCGCCCGGCCTCGCCCTCCTCGACGCCCCGGACATCGACTCCCTCGTCTCCCGCAACCGCGAGCTCGCCGCCGAGCTCATCTGCGCCGCCGACATCTGGGTCATGGTCACCACCGCGACCCGGTATGCCGACGCCGTGCCCTGGCACCTGCTGCGCACGGCCAAGGAGTACGACGCCACGCTCGTCACCGTCCTCGACCGCGTACCGCACCAGGTCGTCACCGACGTCTCCCGGCAGTACGGCGCGCTGCTCGACAAGGCCGGGCTCGGGGACGTACCCCGGTTCACCATCCCCGAGCTGCCCGAGTCCACGGGTGTGGGCAGCGGACTCCTGCCCGCCAGCGCCGTGGCCGGCCTCTGGGAGTGGCTCGTCCGGCACGCCCAGGACCCGGGCGCCCGCGCAGCGGCCGTGGCCCGCACCGCGCGCGGCGTGCTCGCCTCGCTGAACGCCCGGCTGCCCGGGCTCGCCGGAGCGGCCGCCGCCCAGCACGCGGCCGCGTTGCGGCTGGCGCACTGCGTCGAGGAGGCGTACGCGCAGGCGGCCGATCGGGTCCGCCGGGACATCGTCGGGGGCGGGGTCCTCGCGGGCAACGCCCTCACCCGCTGGCGCGGCTACCCCCAGGACAGCGGCGCCGCCGAGTTCCTCGACGCCCTCGCCGACAGCCTGACCGCCCTGATGTGCTGTGCGATCGCCGACGCCGACGAGCGCACCGAGCGGGCATGGCGCGCGGACCGGGCGGGCGCGGGGGCGTACGAGCCGGCCAGCGCGCCCGCCGCGGGCGCCGCCGCCCGGATCGGGGTCGCGGTACGGCGCTGGCGGCGCTGTCTCGAGGAACTGGCCGACGAGGAGGTCCGCGCCCTGGAACGCCCGGCGAACGCGGACCCCGACCGGACCGCCGTCCTCCTGGCAGCGGTGCTGCTGGGCGCGGACCGGGGTCGTGCGGCGGGGGAGACCCTCGCCGAAACACTCGGCGCACAAGGCGCCGTACGGCTCCGGGACCGGGGCGGGCGGCTGCTCGCCGAGTGCCTGGACGGACTCCTGAGAGGCGAGCGCGACCGCCGCCTGGCCCCGCTGGACGCCCTGGACGTCACCCCCGAGCAGCAGGCCGCACTGATCGCCGCGCTGTCCGTACTGCAGAAGGAGAGGTGACGCGGTGACCTCCGCCGCCGACCGCCCAGGCGACCCCCGGCGTCCGTCGGACCGCCCAGGGCACGGCTCCGGCCCGGGCCTCGGCACGGGCCCTGGAACTGGACCTGACCGCGAGGCCGTCGACCCGTATCTGTATCCCTATCCCTACCCATACCCGTACCCGGCGGGCGGAGCCGTGGAGCCACCGCCCGCGCAGTGGGCCGGACTTCCGCCGCTGGAGGGGGCCGGGGCCGCGTACGGGGCTGGGGGTGAGCAGCCTGCGTACGGGCGTGAGCCTTCGTACGGGCCTGGGGCCACGTACGGGCATGGGGGTGCTGACGCGGCCGCATATCAGGGCTCGGCGGCGTATCAGGACTCCGCCGCCTATAGGGGCGGCGGTCACGCGCCCCTTCACGCGCCCGCGCCTGGCTACCCATATGCGCCGGAGTACGCGCCCGCGCCCGACTACGCCCCCCCGCCGGGTACGGAGCCGCGGGCGGTGGAGGGGTACGCGGAGGGCAGCGCGCCACTCGCCGGTCCCGGCCCCGGCCCGGGCCCCGGCCCCGGCACCGAAGGGGGCCCCGGTCCCGAAGGGGGCCCCGGTCCCGACCCCGAGGCCGAGCAGACGGGACCGTGGGACGACGGCCTCATCGCCAGACGGGCACGGGACGCGGCGGACACCGCGTACTACCGCGCGGCCCGGCGGACCGAATCCGGCACCTCTCTGTGGGAGAGCGACAACACCTCGCCCGGACGCCCGACGGCAGAGCCGCATCCCGGCACAGGCCGCTCTGCACTCGCGCATGGCACGCCCGGCGCCCCGCATCCTCCGTATCCCTCGCATCACCGGCATCCCGCCCAGCGCGTCGGCTTCAGCCGTGCGCTGCGCCAGCGGCTCGAGGCACTGCGCGAGCTCGTCGGCCTGTCGCGCGCCCGCATCGACGCGCGGGCGCTCGCCGAGCCCTCCCGCGTCCTGGAGGAGGCGGCCGCCCGGCACCGGCTCTCCCTCGACCACACCGTCGTCGCCATCGCCGGGGCATCCGGTAGCGGTAAGTCGACCCTCTTCAACGCCCTTGCCGGAGCCCCTCTTTCGGAGGCGGGCGTTCGCCGGCCGACCACCTCGGCGGCCATGTCCTGCACCTGGTCCGAGGGCGCGGACGGGCTGCTGGACCGCCTCGGTATCCCGCCCCGGCTGCGCCGCCGCCCGCAGCGGGTGCACGACTCGGCGCTGCGCGGACTCGTTCTGATCGACCTGCCCGACCACGACTCGGCCGTGAGCGGGCGGCGGGAGCAGGTCGACCGGCTCCTGGGACTCGTCGACGCGGTGGTGTGGGTCGTCGACCCGGAGAAGTACGCGGACGCGGTGCTGCACGAACGCTATCTGCGGCCGCTCGCCGGGTACTCCGAGGTCACCTTCGTCGTCCTCAACCAGATCGACCGGCTGCCCGGGGACGCCACCGACCAGGTGCTCGACGACCTGCGGCGGCTGCTGGACGAGGACGGGCTCGCGCTCGGCGAGCACGGCGAGCCCGGGGCGGCCGTTCTGCCCGTCTCCGCCCTGACTGGCGAGGGAGTCGGCGAACTCCAGTGCAGAATCGGCCAGTTGGTATCGGAGGGCACGGCCGCCGAGCGCAGGCTGGTCGCGGACGTCGACGGCGCCGCCGAGCGGCTGCGCCCGGTCTACCTGGCCGACGGGCGGCCGGGGCTCACCGAACAGGCGCGCGCGGACTTCGAGGACCGGCTGGCGGACGCGGTGGGCGCGGTGGCCGCCGGGCAGGCGGCGGAGCGCGAGTGGCTGCGGTACGCGGAGCTGGCGTGCGGCGCGCCCTCGGCGCGGCTGCGCCGGTGGTACGAGGTGAAGCGCTCGTCTGCGCGGGCCCGGGGGCGGGCTCGCGACCGGGCCAAGGATCCGCTCTCGGGCACGGTCCCGGCGTCTGTGTCCACGTCTGTGTCGACGTCTGTGTCTGCGTCTGCGTCTGCGTTGGCATCGGGTTCGGGTTCGGGTTCGGGTTCGGCGTCGATTCCGGCTCCGGCTCCGGGCTCGGCTTCGGCTGCCAGGGAGGCCGTAGCGGGCAGGGGGGCGCGCGTGGGCGTGGGCACGGGGGGCGCTGTGGGCGTGGAGGCGGCGATCGGGGCCGGGGCGGTGCAGCAGGCGCCGCGCACCGCCCGCGCGATGGTGGAGCAGGCCGTACGGACGCTGGCCGACGAGGCGTCGGCAGGGCTGCCGGTGGCCTGGTCCCAGGCGGTGCGCGAGGCCGCGGTCCGCGGCGCGGAGCGGCTGCCCGACGCGCTGGACCAGGCGGCCACCGTCCAGGCGGCCGGTACGGCGCGGCCGTCGGGGCCCGGCTGGTGGTCGGTCGCATCGGTGCTGCAGGGCCTGCTGCTGGTGCTCCAAGTCGTGGGCGCACTCTGGCTGGTGGCGTCCGTGGCGAGCGGCCCCGGTGACGGCTGGATGCTGCCCGCCCTGCTGATGGCGATCGGCGTGACGGGCGGGCCCGCAGTGGCGTGGGTCTGCCGGCTGGCTGCTCGGGGCCCGGCCCGGCGGTACGGGCAGGAGGCGGAGCGGCGGCTGCGGGATGCAGCGGCGTCGTGCGGGCGGGCGCGGGTGCTGGAGCCGGTGGCAGCGGAGCTGCTGCGCTACCGGGAATTGCGGGACCAGTACCTGGTCGCGGCGGGTGGTCCCACACACGCGACGCTCCTGTAGCCGGGTGTAGCGGGAGTCCTCGCGGGAGCCGTGCTGTCGGGCAAGTCACCCGTCACGGTGACGGAGTTGTCCACAACCGGTTGTCCATCCACAGGCATCGGCGAGTGTCCGCGACCGCGTGCAGCATGGTGCGTGGGACGAACGAGCGCCGGGGGGCGGACATGGGATTCGAGACGGGATCGGACCTGGGATCGGGCATCGGGTCGGGCATGGGGGCGGACATGAGCGAGACGGCCGTGACGGTGGTGGGCAACGCGGCGACGCAGGTGGACTTGTGGGAGACGGGCGAAGGCGTTCCGAGGGCGCGGTTCAGGCTGGCGGCGACCGCCCGCCGCTGGGACCGGTGGCGGCAGGGCTGGACCGCTGGGCACACCAGCTACTACATGGTGTGGGCCTCGCACGCGCTGGCCGCGAACCTTGCCACGTCCGTGACGGTGGGTGAACCTCTCGTCGTCCAGGGGTGGTTGCGGGTGCGGGAGGAGGAGCACGACGGTCGGCCGCGGCTGTCGGCTGACATCGACGCGACGGCGGTGGGACACGATCTGGCGTGCGGTACCACGGTGTTCCGCCGGGTCTCGGTGGCGAACCCGGCGCTGACGGCACCAATAGGTGGCTAGTTGCTCGTGGTTGATGGCTGATGGCAAGTGGCTGGGCGGCAACTGGACTGGTGCTGGTGCCTGCGTGGCTGCCGCACAGACCGGCCGTCCGCTTCGCGGCCTGTGATCCACTGTGACCTGCAATGGGCGGGTTGCCGAACTGACGCCGAATCAGCCGGGTTTAGCGTGCGGATTTGTCGATGATCCCAGGTCAGCAGGGGTCTTGGCGATAACGATTCCGATTCGGATCGGTTATCGCGTGTGATTGGTGGGGACGCTGTTGCGCTTTATCCCTAGGATCCGACCGTACTCACGGGGGCTCTTGAGTTTGCAAGCGGGGCGCATCCCCCCCACGTCGCCTCGCCCGGAGGGGAATCCATGATTTCTGTACGCAGGCGTGGCTCTGCCCGCCTCGCCGCCGCGGTGCTGGCCTCCGGCCTGGTCGCCGCGGGCGTGATGGCCGCCGCGGGTCCGGCCGCCGCCGACGACGCCGTCCCGAGCTCGGGTGGTGCGACCGCCACCCTTGATGGCTTGAAGATTTTCGACCAGGCGGTCATCAACCATGACGGTGGCAAGCAGAAGGTCGGTGCCGGGCTCTTCGAGATGACCGTCGACGGCGGCGGCACGCTCCAGACGTACTGCATCGACATCCACAACCCGACGCAGAGCAAGGCGCAGTACCAGGAGAAGCCCTGGAGTGCGACGTCGTTGCACAACAACGCCGACGCGGGCAAGATCCGCTGGATCCTGCAGAACTCGTACCCGCAGGTGAACGACCTCAGCAAGCTCGCTGCCGCCGCCGACTCCGGCACGCTGACCGAGAAGACCGCGGCCGCCGGCACCCAGGTCGCGATCTGGCGGTTCTCCGATCAGGCGGAGGTCGAGGCGGTCGACCCCGCGGCGGAGAAGCTCGCCGACTACCTCCAGAAGAGCGCGCAGGACCTCGAGGAGCCGAAGGCGTCGCTGACGCTCGACCCGCCGGCGGTGTCCGGCAAGGCCGGTGACCGGCTCGGCCCGATCACGGTCCACACCGACGCCGCCAGCGTGACGGTCAGCCCCGATCCGGCGTCCGAGGCGACCGGCGTCAAGGTCGTCGACAAGGCGGGCAAGGTCGTCACCAGCGTCGCCAACGGCGGGCAGCTGTTCTTCGACGTGCCGACCGGTACCCCCGACGGCTCGACCTCGCTGACCGCCCAGGCCACCACCACCGTTCCGGTCGGCCGGGCCTTCGCCAGCGACACCAAGAGCCAGACCCAGATCCTCGCCGGTTCCAGCGAGAGCACCGTCTCCGCCACCGCGACCGCGAACTGGGCGAAGAAGGGGCCGATCCCGGCGCTGTCCGCGGAGAAGAACTGCGCCAAGGGCGGTGTGGACGTCACGGCCTCCAACCAGGGGGACGAGCCGTTCACCTTCGAGCTGGACGGGATCAAGCACACCATCGAGGCGGGTAAGTCCGAGACCGTCACCGTCCCGGTGAAGGAGGACCAGGCCTACGACTTCACGATCACCGGTCCGAACGGGTTCGAGAAGAACTTCTCCGGCGTTCTGGACTGCAAGACCGCCGAGACGCCCGGTGACCAGCCCTCCTCCGAGCCGACCCCGGCCACGGCCGGCGGCTCCTCCGAGGGTTCCACCGGCGGCGGGGACGACCTCGCCGAGACCGGCAGCAGCAGCGCCACCCCGGTGATCGCGGGCATTGCCATCGCGCTCCTCGTGGCCGGCGGCGGCACGGTCTTCTTCCTCCGCAAGCGGAAGTCCACGGCGGCGGGCGAGTGATCGCTCACCCGTAGCCGTGCGAGCGCGGAGGCCGGGACCCATGGGGGTCCCGGCCTCCAGTGCGTGCCGGGCGTCCTGACCTCCCGCCCAAAGCGGGTCGCCGTGGATCCGGCCTCCGTGCTCGTACGGGTTCCCGGCCTCCCGCCCGTAGCGGGTCGCTGAGGCCCGGCCTACGGCCCGTAACGGTCCCGGCCTCCACCCGTCCGCCGCCGGGCCGATGTTCATGCCACGTCCGGCCGGGGCCTCCAGGGCAGGTGCCGCGCCCTTGCCACGTCCGGCCGGGGGTGCCGTGGCCTGGGCCCCGAGCCCGTCCCTGAGGGCACCGGTCCTATCTGGTTTTCGCCCGGCGCCGGCGTTACGGCAAGATGGGGTGTATCTGCCCACTCATCGATTGCCGGACGGTTTCTCTTGGCTGAGTTCATCTACACCATGCGCAAGGCGCGCAAGGCGCACGGCGACAAGGTGATCCTCGACGACGTCACGCTGAGCTTCCTGCCCGGCGCGAAGATCGGCGTGGTCGGACCGAACGGCGCCGGGAAGTCGACGGTCCTCAAGATCATGGCCGGGCTCGAGCAGCCGTCCAACGGCGATGCGTTCCTCACCCCCGGCTACAGCGTCGGCATGCTCCTTCAGGAGCCCCCGCTCGACGAGTCCAAGACCGTGCTGGAGAACGTCCAGGACGGCGTCGCCGACACCATCGGCAAGGTCAAGCGGTTCAACGAGATCGCCGAGCAGATGGCGACCGACTACTCCGACGCGCTGCTCGACGAGATGGGCAAGCTCCAGGAGGAGCTGGACCACGCGAACGCCTGGGACCTCGACACCCAGCTCGAGCAGGCCATGGACGCCCTCGGCTGCCCGCCCGGCGACTGGCCCGTCACCAACCTCTCCGGCGGTGAGAAGCGTCGCGTCGCGCTGTGCAAGCTGCTGCTCGAAGCCCCCGACCTGCTGCTCCTCGACGAGCCGACCAACCACCTGGACGCCGAGTCCGTCCAGTGGCTGGAGCAGCACCTCGCGAAGTACGAGGGCACCGTCGTCGCCGTCACCCACGACCGGTACTTCCTCGACAACGTGGCCCAGTGGATCCTCGAGCTCGACCGCGGCCGCGCCATCGCGTACGAGGGCAACTACTCCACGTACCTCGACAAGAAGGCCTCGCGCCTCAAGGTCGAGGGCCAGAAGGACGCCAAGCGGGCCAGGCGCCTGAAGGAAGAGCTGGAGTGGGTCCGCTCCAACGCCAAGGGCCGCCAGGCCAAGTCCAAGGCGCGCCTGACCCGTTACGAGGAGATGGCGGCGGAGGCCGAGAAGACCCGGAAGCTGGACTTCGAGGAGATCCAGATCCCGCCGGGCCCGCGCCTGGGCAACGTCGTGGTCGAGGTCGAGAACCTCTCCAAGGCGTTCGGCGAGAAGGTCCTCATCGACGACCTCTCCTTCACCCTGCCGCGCAACGGCATCGTCGGCATCATCGGCCCCAACGGCGCCGGCAAGACCACCTTGTTCAAGATGATCCAGGGCATGGAGCAGCCGGACGCCGGCACGATCAAGGTCGGCGACACCGTCAAGATCTCCTACGTCGACCAGACCCGCGCCAACATCGACCCGAAGAAGACGCTGTGGGCCGTCGTCTCCGACGAACTGGACTACATCAACGTCGGCCAGGTCGAGATGCCTTCGCGGGCGTACGTCTCCGCGTTCGGCTTCAAGGGCCCGGACCAGCAGAAGCCGGCCGGCGTCCTCTCCGGCGGTGAGCGCAACCGCCTCAACCTGGCGCTCACCCTCAAGCAGGGCGGCAACCTGCTGCTCCTCGACGAGCCGACCAACGACCTCGACGTCGAGACGCTCTCGTCCCTCGAGAACGCGCTGCTGGAGTTCCCCGGCTGCGCCGTGGTCGTCTCCCACGACCGCTGGTTCCTCGACCGCATCGCGACCCACATCCTCGCCTACGAGGGCGACTCCAAGTGGTTCTGGTTCGAGGGCAACTTCGAGTCGTACGAGAAGAACAAGATCGAGCGCCTCGGCCCGGACGCGGCGCGCCCGCACCGCGCCACGTACAAGAAGCTGACCCGGGGCTGAGCGCGTGGCCCGTCACGTCTACGCCTGCCCCCTGCGCTGGTCGGACATGGATGCGTTCGGCCACGTCAACAACGTGGTCTTCCTCCGCTACCTGGAGGAGGCGCGCATCGACTTCATGTTCCGGCTGGCGCCGGGGGAAGGCAGCGCTTCCTTCACGGGCGGCTCCGTGGTGGCCCGCCATGAGATCGACTACCTGCGCCCGCTGGTCCACCGGCACGAGCCGGTGACCATCGAGACGTGGGTGACCAAGATCAGCGCGGCGTCGCTGACCCTGGCGTACGAGATCAAGGACGAGGAGCGGCTGTACGTCCGGGCCTCGACGATCGTCGTGCCGTACAACCTCGAGGAGGAGCGGCCGCGACGGATCACCGCCGAGGAGCGCGCCTTCCTCAAGGAGTACACGGACGACAGCATGGAGGAGGCCGTCGCCGCATGACGGCGCTGCGCCTGGCCGACGCCAGGGAGGCGGCGGATCTCGCCGCCTTCCTCGCCCGGCTGCTGCACTACGACCGCCGCGCGGCGGTACGCCTGCAGGCGGGCGTGGGAGCTCCCCCGCCGCAGGCCGGAGGCGGAGGGGGCGTGCTCGCGGTCTTCGGCCGCCCCGCCTCCTTCGAGGTGCTCGCCATCCGCACCGCCCGGCTGGCCGAGCCGTACGAACTCGACGCCACCGTCTCGGCCGGTCAGCTCGCCGACGCGATCGACGCGGCGACGGCGGGGACGTCGGCGGGGACGTCGGCGGGGACGTCGGCCGGCGGCGGGTCGGCGGTGACCGTGCCCGAGCCGGTGACCGTGCCCGAGCCGGTCACGGGGCCGCCGTGGGCCGGAGTTCTGCCGCCGCGCAGTGGCTGGCGGCAGCTCGAGGGGCTGCCGGAGCCCGAGGACGTCCGGGCGGCGGTCGCGGCGGCCGTCGGCGAATTCCGTGCACGGATCGAGGGCCTCCCCGAGGACCGCCGTACCCGCGCCGAACTCGACCGCATCGGCCGTGAGATCTGGTCCCGCACTCTGGGCGCCACCGAGCTTCCGCTGCGCGCCGTCCACGCCGCCCAGTCGCTGGGCTTCCTGCGGCGGCTCCCGGCCGGGGCGGCGACCGCGGGGCGCGGGGCGGGGCGTGGTGGGGCGGCCGTACCGGTTCCGCGTGGCAACGGTGCGCCGGCGGCTCTTGCGCAGAGGCCGCCGGAGACGGAGACGCTGGCGCTGTTCTCGGCGGGCAGCTGGCTCCGTCTGCGCACGCCCTACGGCTCGATCGCCGTTCGCCGCACGGCCCTCGCGCCGGGGCTGGCCGTCACCCCTGCGTGACCGGCTTTGCCTCCACGTTCCCGGTCCCCGCGCCATTGAGGCGTGGTTCCTCGCCGAGACAACGGTGCGCAACCCGCCGTCGGGGTTCCCGCCTCGTACGCGGCTGCACGCCGGTGGTCGGGTTGTGCCCACTTGTTCCGCCCTGCGGAACGACTGCCCACAACGGGGTGGGTCAGTCGGAGGGTACGGCTGTGACCGGTAGGCGGCGGGGGCCTCGGACCAATAGGCCCGGGCGGTACGGGAGTTCCATCGGCTCCGCTGCCAGGCGCAGGCCCGGGAAGGCGGCGAAGAGCCGGGGCAGGGCGGTCGCCGCCTCCAGCCTGGCCAGGCGGGACCCGACGCAGAAGTGCGGGCCGTGTCCGAAGGCGACGTGGGGCGCTGCGCGTTCGGGCCCGGCCCCGTAGCGGTCCGGGCGGAAGGCGTTCGGGTCCGGGAAGCGGGACGGGTCGCGGTTGGCGGCCGCGAGGACCGCGAGGACCGAGGCGCCCGCCGGGATGCGGGCGCCGTCGCCGAGGTCCACCGCCTCGGTCGTACGCCGCCACGTCGTGCCCTCCAGCGGACTCGCGTGCCGCAGCGCCTCCTCCACGACCGCCGCCCACCGCTCGGGACCCTCCCGGCGCGCCGCCGCCAGCTCGTGCGGATGTGTGAGCAGCAGCAGCGACGCCGAGGCCAGCAGGTTCATCGTGGTCTCGTAACCCGCGAAGAGCAGCAGGAAGGCCATGGCCAGCAGTTCGCCGTCGTCGAGACCGCCCTCCGACGAGTCGTGCACCAGCGCGCTGAACAGGTCCCCGCCCGGCGCCCGCCGCTTCTCGGCGATCAGCCCGGTGAAGTAGCCGTACAGCCGCGTCCACGCCTCGTCGACCGCACCCTGCTCGAGGGCGTCCGCGGGCGACCCCACCCGGTACGTCCACGCGCGCAGGTCGTCGCGGTCGGCCTCCGGCACCCCCAGCACCTCGCCGATCACCAGCACCGGCAGCGGGAACGCGAAGGCGTCGACGAGGTCCGCGGAGCCGTCCCGGTCCAGCCGCGCGGCGAGATCGCGTACGAGCCCGTCCGTGAGGTCCTCGATGCGCGGCCGCAGCGCGTCGACCCGGCGCGGTGAGAAGGCCGCGGAGGTGAGCCGGCGGAGGCGGGTGTGGTCCGGGGCGTCGGAGTTGAGCATGTGGCGCGCGAGGCAGGCGCGGGCGCGCTGTGCGGGGGAGTCGGGCTTGGGGCGGCCCGCGGCGTGCGGCGGGACGTTCGAGAACCGGGGGTCGGTGAGCACCGCCCGCGTCTGCTCGTAGCCGGTGACCAGCCAGGCGTGCGTGCCGTTGGCGAGGGCGACCCGCGCCACGGGCCTCTGCGAGCGCAGGGCGGCGTAGTACGGGTACGGGTCGCGGGCGAAGGACTCGTCCGCGGGGTCGAGCACCTCGGGCTCGGCTGCCACGGGACAGGCCGGACCGACTACGGCGGGGGCGGCAGGGCCGGCAGGGCCGGCAGGTGCAGCAGGTGCGGCAGGTCCGGCAGGTACGAGGTCGGCTGGGTCGGCTGGGTCGGGCACCCGCCCATCCTGGCAGGTCAGGCAGGCCGGCAGAGTGACCGGGGCCTCAGTCCGCCGTGTTGATCATGGAAGCGGCCGCGTATTCGAGGTAGCTCCACAGCTGCGCCTCGTGCTCCGGCGCCAGCTCCAGCTCGTCGACCGCGGTGCGCATGTGGCGCAGCCACGCATCGTGCGCGGCCCGGTTCACCGTGAACGGCGCGTGCCGCATCCGCAGCCGCGGGTGCCCGCGGTTGTCGCTGTACGTGCGCGGCCCGCCCCAGTACTGCATGAGGAACAGGGTGAGCCGCTCCTCGGCCGGCCCCAGGTCCTCCTCCGGGTACATCGGCCGCAGCTCCGGATCCCCGGCGACGCCCTCGTAGAAGCGGTGCACCAGCTTGCGGAAAGTCGGCTCCCCGCCGACCTGCTCGTAGAAGGTCTGCTCCTGCACCGTGCCACGTGGAATCTCAGTCACCCACCCATGGTCTCAGACACCCGGCCTAGGACCAGAGGCCTCCGTCCTGCCCTCTGCTTCAGCCCGCCCGGACACGGGTGTCGCGCCGCGCGGCCGCCCGCAGGACAGTGGAGGCATGACGGAGGCCGCGGACGCACGGACGGAGGTGGCGGCCGCGGTGGCGCGGGCCGCGCTCGTGCGCACGATCGCCACCGACGGCTGGCTCGCGGATCCCGCGTGGCGGGCGGCGTTCGAGGATGTGCCGCGCCATCTGTTCGTGCCCTACTACTACGTGCCGGTCAGGGGTGGCTTCGAGCGGCTGTCGTCCGGCGACCCCGACCCGGGCGTACGGACCCGCTGGCTCTCCGGCGCGTACGCCGACACACCCCTGGCCATCCGCGTCCGCGACGGCGAGCTCATCTCCTCCAGCAGTCAGCCCTCGCTGATGGCTCGGATGCTGGAGTCGCTGCACGTGCGCGACGGGGACACGGTCCTGGAGATCGGCGCGGGGTCCGGCTACAACGCGGCGCTGCTCGCCCACCGGCTGGGCGAGGACCGGGTCACGACCGTGGACCTCGACCCGGAGATCACCGAGTCCGCCCGCGGCCACCTCGCCGCGGCCGGATACCACCCCGCGGTCGTCACGGGCGACGGGGCGCGCGGCTGCCCGTCGAGCGCTCCCTTCGACCGCATCCTGGCGACCTGCGCGCTGACGTCCGTACCGCGCGACTGGCTCGAGCAGTGCCGGCCGGGCGGGCTCGTCCTGGCTCCGCTCGCGACCGGCCTGCTCGCACTGCGCGTCGACGACCCCGGCCATGCGGAAGGCCGGTTCCTGAACACGCCCGCGTACTTCGTGCCGCTGCGCGATGGGCCCGAGCCCGGGCACCGGCCGCAGGACACAGGTCGTACGGACGTCAGCGGGGTCCCGCAACACGTCCTGCGGCACGAGCCGTTCCACTTCCTGCTCAGCCTGACCGCGGGCCGGCTGAACGCGCGGGAGGCCTACGAGTTGTGGCAGCGCGAACGCCACCCCGAGCACGCCCGCTTCGGCGTCACGGTCCGCGGCGCGCGCCAGTGGGCATGGCTGGACGACCCGTCGGGCCCGGACGCCTGGCCGCTGCTCGGCGACGCCTGAAGCGCCGCTGCCTGCGGCGTGTTCCCCTGACCCGTCCCCAGCTACCGCTGGGAGGTGCCCCCATCCCGAAACTGGGGCGCCGCCCCAGATCCCCGGGATCCAGGGACGGAGCCCCTGGTTACGGGGTGGGGCGAGATGGGGACAGACCTGCCGGACAATTGCGCACGAAACGGAATCCCCCGGCGGGGGCTGGCGCATCGTCGCGGACCGCGGACCGCGGACCGCGGGCCGGTGGTCGGGGTCCGCCCACCCTCGCCCATGGCCTGAACGGCATGGGGGCACCCTCATCGCCCCGCGGGAACGATTGCCCACAACCGGCCGCCGTAGTCCCGGCTCAGCCCCTGCGGAGCGTGATCGTGGTCCAGGCGCCCACGTGGACGCGGTCGCCTTCCTGGAGCGGTACCGGGACGAAGGGCTGGATCGGGTCCTCCCCGCCGTTGATCGTGGTGCCGTTGGTGGAGTCCTGGTCGACCACCGACCAGGACCCGTCGGGCTGCGCGACGAGCACCGCGTGCTGGTGCGAGACGCCCGGGTCCTCCGGGGGGCGGGACAGGTCGATGTCGGGGGACTCGCCGGTGCTGTGCCGGCGGCGGCCGATGGTGACCTGGCTGCCGGTGAGCGGGAGTTGCTGCGCGGGCGAGTACGCCGGGAGGTTGAGCCCGGCAGCCTCCGGGCCGCTGCGGCCCATCATCGCCATGAAGTACTGGCGGTCCGGGGCCACGACCGCGACCCAGCCGGCCGGCTGGGCGGCCTGCGGCGCGCCCGGTACCTGGCCGGTGCCCGGGCCGGGCCCCGGCGCTGGGGCCTGGGCGGGCGGCTGAAGCGTCCAGTCATTACCGCCACCGCCACCGCCTCCACCGCCGAAGTCCGGGGCACCGGACGGCGCCGGGGCATGCTGCGGGTACGGGCCCTGCGGCGGGACACCGTGCAGCGGCTGCTGCGGCTGCTGCGGGGTCAGCGGCTCGGCCGGGCGGTTGACTTGGGATGGCCGCGAGCTCTGGTAGTCGAAGCCGTCCGGTGACTGGGGCTGCTGCGGCGCCTGGGGTGCCTGCGGTTGCTGCTGCGGCGGCTGGAACAGGCCCGGCGGCTGCATGCCGGGAGACGGCGGGGCCGGCGGCGCGAACGTCGGCGAGTGCGTCAGGAAGTTGTAGCGGCACTCCTCGCAGAACGGCGCCTGCGCCTCGCGCGGCGTACGGCACTGCGGGCACAGCTCCGCCTGCGCGGTGGCGTTCGGGTCGAAACCGGGACCAGCAGCGGGACCGGGCCCAGGACCCGGACCGGCACCAGGGCCGTACGGACCGCCTGGCGCCGGGGGCTGGTTCGGGTTCGGGTACCCGTAACCTCCCTGCGCTGCGGGCTGGTTCGGGTTCGGGTTCGGGTACCCGTAACCCCCCGGCGCGGGCTGGTTCGGATTCGGGTTCGGATACCCGTAACCCCCCGGCGCGGGCTGGTTCGGATTCGGGTTCGGATACCCGTAGCCGCCCTCAGGCGCTCCGGGTCCTCCCGGCCCCCCGGGCGCGCCCGGAATCGGCGGGGGCGGGGGTGGCGGCGGGACGGTACCGGCGGGAGCCGCGGCACCGGCCATGTGGTGTCCGCAGACCTCGCACCAGTCGTCGGAACCCGACTGGTGTCCGTTCGGGCAGGTCGGCATGTCGGTGCTTCCCCCTCTCACCTCGGCCCCTCCGGACCGTCTTTCTTGCGTTGCGACTGCTCAGGGACTGTTTCCGGACTACTTCTTGACGCGAACCGTCTTCGTCGACCGCGTCTCGAGAGTCATCTCGTCAGCTTCCGCGACCCTCGCCTTCAATCGCACAGTACCTGTCGCCGCGTCGACCACGTCCACCACCTTCGCAAGCAGTTTCGCCGTCTCGGCATTCCCCGAGGCGTTCGCCAGCTGCACGGCCCGGCCCAACTTCGCGGTCGCTCCGTCCCGATCGCCCGACTTGCGGGCATCGATCCCCTGTTGGATGACCTGTGCCAGTTCGGCCTGGCCCGTATAGTGCGCGACCTGCGGGTTGATGGAGGTGGATGCGGCCACGTCGTCCGTCCACACGGCCCGTACGAGCCCCTGCGCCAGGGTCTCCGGCGGGCCGTCGTCCGGCGCCGGCACGATCAGCGAGACCCGGGTGGCCAGCATCTCCTGGCCCACGCCCGCCGCCGGCACCCGTACGCACACGTGATAGTCGCGCGACTCGTCGCCCCACGAGCCCGTCGGATAGTCCCCGGCGCGCGGTCCGGCGTCCGTCCGCCTGCCGGTCAGGTCCTCGACCTTCGGCGCCACCTGCTTCACGAACGCGATGTGCGCGCCCACCGGGGTCCACAGCCGCAGACTCACGTCCGCGACCTCCTTGCCCATCGCGGTCTCCATCATCTGCGTGAAGTCCGCGGCGAGAGCGGCCGGATCGGCCACGATGTCGGCGCTGCCGAGCAGCGCGGAGGCGATCCCGGTGACCTCCTTGACCTCCCAGTCCGTGCCCACGCCGCGCGCGTCGCAGGTGAACCGGCCCGCGCACGCGTCGAGCGCGGCCTGCAGATCCTCCGGCGACTCGTGCTCGTTGCGCCCGTCGGTCAGCAGAATGCCGTGGCGGATGACCTCCTGCTGAGGCGAAGACGCATCGGCGGTGGCGAGCAGCCGGTCGGCCAGCCGCAGCCACGTGCCGATGGCCGTGCCGCCGCCCGCGCTCAGCTTGCGCAGCGCCTGCCTGGCCTGGGCGCGCGTGTCCGCGTCTGCGGTCGCCAGACGGCCGCGGCCCGGGTAGACCTCGCTCGCCCGGTGGGTGCCGCTGACGACCGCGAACGCGACGCCGTCCCGCAGGGCGTCGATCGCGGCGGCGGTCGCGTCGCGCGCGTTGCGCAGCTTCGTGGGCGGGTAGTCCATGGAGCCGGAGCAGTCGACCATGATGACGACGGCGGCGCCGGGCCCGGTGTCCCGGGAGTACGTCCGGGAGGTCAGCGGCATCCCGCCGGTCGTGCCGCCGCCGGTGGCGGTGACCGTGACGATGGCGTTCACCTCGCGGCCGCCCTCGGGGAGGTACGCGTTCTGGTACACCTCGGCCGAGAACCGCGGCACGTTCGACTTGGAGAAGTTGGCCATCCGATACGCCCCCCACGCATGATGCCTGAAACTGAATCGCGGTGTCGCTCAGGCCGATCCTGCCCCCGCGGCGGGGGAGGGGAACGGCACCACGGCCACTGTTACGTTGTCGTGGCCCCCGCCGTCCAGTGCGTAACCCACCAGCGTCCTGGCGCTGTGCAGCGGCCGGGCGCGGGCGTCGGCCGGTACGGCCAGGGCCATCTCGTCCGCGCCCTCCGCGTAGTTCCACAGCCCGTCGGTGCAGACCACGACCACGCCCGGCCGGTCCGGCTTGAACGACGCGGTGTGCGGCTCGAGTTCGTACGCGTCGGCGCCGAGCCAGCCGGTGATCGCATGCGCGCGCTCGTCCGCGTACGCCTCGGCCTCCGACATCAGGCCCGTGGCGACCATCTGGGCGGCCCAGGAGTCGTCCTCGGTCAGCCGCGCGGCCGTGGCCGTACGGTCGTCCGGCACCCAGTACGCCCGGCTGTCGCCGATCCAGCCGACCGTGAGGATGCCGGAGGCGACGATGGCCGAGACGATGGTGCAGGCGGGGGCGTTCTCGTGGTGGCGGTGCGGGTCGTGCTCCTGCGGCTGGTTCGGTGCGGCCGCAAGGGAGTTGACGGCCTCGGCGGCGGCCAGGATCGCGTCGTGCATCGCCTGCTGCGGGTGGGTGCCGCGCGGGAGGGCGGCGAGGAGCGACTCGCTCGCGGCGTCGGACGCCGCCTGCGAGGCCTCGTCGGGCCGCGTCGCCGACGACACGCCGTCGCAGACGACGGCGACGACGGCGGGCGAGCTGTCGGGCAGCGCGGTGGCGGACACGGCGAACGCGTCCTCGTTGCGGTGGTGCCGCAGCCCGCGGTCGCTGACGGCCGCGACGCTGTCGAGCACCTGCTCCATGTGGTCCCGCTTACGGGGCTGGGCGTGCCCGCAGTGCCCGCAGTAGCCGTCTCGGTCGACGACCCCGGCCCGGCAGGCGACGCAGGTCTCGCCCGCGCCCGCGCGCCCTTCCGCGGCAGCGGAACCGGCCGCCCCGCCGCCCGGGGTGTCGTCCACCGTCCGCGGGGGCGCGGCGAGTCCGTACGCATCGGCCGTCCGCGGATCGACGGGCGCACCGCCGCTCTCGGCGGCGGGAGGCGCCAACGGGTAGTCGCCCGCGCCGGCGGTCGGGCCGCCGGACGACGGCTCCCCTCCGGCATCCGCCGACGCCCGGTCCTCGGGCGCGGACGCGGGGGCAGCCGCGGCCGAGCCGCGAGACACGGCTGCCGCACCCAGAGTCGGAGGCGGCGGCGTTGCCGAGTCCGCGCACGCCAAGTCCGCGGGCCTGTGGGCCGCTTGGGCGGCGGGCGGGATGCCCGTGCCAGGTGCGGGTCCTGCCGCGGGGGTCGTGCCCGCCGTTGTCGGTGGATGCTCGGGCAGTGGGGGGACCGCGGCGCCGTCCGGGAGCCGGGTGGCCGGGACCGGCGGAGGCGGCGCCATTCCGCCCTGGCCGACCGGCTCCGCCGCCGTCCCGCTCTCCGTACTGGGCCGCCCGGCGGCGCCGTCCGGGGCCGCCGGTGCGTGGCCGGGCCGCGGCGGGGCGGCGGCCGCCGGGCGGTCGGCCGGTGGCCGCGGCGCGGCCGAGAGGTCGGTTCCGCATGCGCCGCAGAAGTTGTCACCCGACTCCAGCGGCTCGTCGCAGCGCGGGCAGGCGGACAGCTGAGGCACCTGGGGCATCTGCGACATCACTCACACCCACGTCCGGGGACGGAAGCGGTTGGCCCGCTCCACCAGTTCGATCCTCTCCTCGCCGCGCTGCGCGAGCCGCGCCAGAACGCGGTACGAGCGCTCCAGGCCGAAGCGCAGGCCCCGCTCGTCCAGGCGGCTGCCGAGCAGCACGGGCTGTCCCTCGGCTCCGACCGCGGTACCGGTACCGGCCGCGGGCCCGGCGACGGACACCGCCCCGGCACCCGTACCGGCCCCGGCAACGGCACCCGTACCGGCCCCGGCAACGGCACCCGTACCGGCCAACGCGCCCGCCGCCGGGGCGCCGTGTCTGCCCGAGACCACCCAGTCCAGCGCGCAGCCCAGCACCTCCGCCGACAGCCGCTCGCGCCGCACCGCGTCCAGGCCGAAGTCCTGGAGCCGCTCGACCTGTCCGGCCGCGGCCGTGAGGTCGTCGAGCAGCGGGTCGTGGGCGGCGCGCTGCCGCAGCCGGGCGCGTACGGCCGCGATGCGGGCCGCCGTGTAGTGGATCGACGCCTCCGGTACGGACTCCAGGGCCTGCACCGCGCCCGTACGGTCGCCTGCCGCGAGCCGTACCCGGGCGAGCCCGAAGGCGGCGCTCACATAGCTCGGGTCGGCCGTCCAGACGAGGCGGTAGTACTCGGCGGCGTTGTCCAGCTGGCCCAGCACCTCGGCGCAGATCCCGAGTGCGAGCTTCGGGGCGGGCTCACCGGGGAACGCGTCGTAGACGGCGTCGAACGAGAGCGCCGCTGTCTCGTGGTCGCCGGTCACGAGCGAGGCGACCCCGCGGTACCAGACGACGCGCCAGTCGTCCGGGTGGTACGCCTCCAGCTGCACCAACGACTCGGCGGCCGCGGCCAGTTCGCCGGTCTCGAGGCGGGCGCGCAGCCCGCGCAGCCGCAGCTCCACGGAGTCGGCGGGCGCGCTGCGCAGGGCGGCCAGCAGCTCCCCGGGCGCGGAGGCCATCAGACCGGCCAGGAATCCGGCGTTCGGGTCGCGGGCGTCGACGCGCGGCACGGGCAGCGCGAGCGCGGTCCCGCGCAGATCGAGCGGGGCGAGGCCGGGGCGACTGCCACCGCCACCGGCCGCGTGCGCGTAACCGCCCGCGTGCGCGTAACCGCTCGCCTGCGCGTAACCGCCCGTGTGCCCGTACCCGCCCGCCTGCGCCCAACCGGCCGCAGGGGAGTGCGACTGCGGTGCGGGCAGGCCAGGGTTCTGGACCTGGCCCGCGTCCTCGTCGGCGAACAACTCCGTGTCCATCACGCGGAGTTCCGCCCCGAAGAGCGTGGACAGCGCGGGCCGCGGCCGCCCCGTCTGGAGCGCGACGACCTCCCGCAGCACGCCGGTCAGCTGCTCCGCCATCTCCTCCGCCGAGGCGAACCGCCGCCCCGGATCGGGATCCGTCGCCCGCACCAGGAAGCGGTAGAACGACTCGTAGCGGCGGAAGACCTCGATGTTGTCGGGGTCGGGCAGGCTGTCCGCGTAGACGTTGGTGTAGCCCTGGAAGTCGAAGGTCAGGACGGCCAGGGTGCGCGCCACGGTGTAGAGGTCGGAGGCGACGGACGGGCCGATGTCCGCGACCTCCGGCGCCTGGTACCCGACGGTGCCGTAGATCGCGCTCTCGTCGTCGTCCATCCTGCGGACCGCGCCCATGTCGATGAGCTTGAGCTGGTCCTGCTGCTGGATGGCGTTGTCCACCTTGAAGTCGCAGTACAGCAGATTCCTGCTGTGCAGGTGGCCGAGCGCCTCGAGCGCCTCCAGGCCGTACGCGCACGCCTGCTCCACCGGGAGCGGATCGCGCCTGCCGTCCGGCGCCCGCCGCTCGTTGGCGATGTCCTTGAGCGACTTGCCGCCGACGTACTCCATCACGATGTAGCCGTCGAGGCTGCCCGTGCGCTGGTCGAGGTGCTCGACGAAGTTGTAGATCCGCACGATGTTGGAGTGCTCGATCTCGGCGAGGAAGCGCCGCTCGGAGACGGCCGCGGCGAGCGCGTCCTCGTCGCCGGTGTCCAGCAGGCCCTTCAGTACGACCCACCGGTCGGACACCGCCCTGTCCACGGCGAGATAGATCCAGCCGAGGCCGCCGTGCGCGAGGCAGCCCGCCACCTCGTACTGCCCGTGCACGATGTCGCCGGGGCGCAGCTTCGGCACGAACGAGTACGGGTGCCCGCACTTGGTGCAGAAGCCCTCCGTGCGGCCGGGCCGCCCGCCGCGCGCCCGGCCGACCGGCGCTCCGCAGTCGCCGCGGCTGCAGAATCGCTTCCGCTCCGGGACCTCGGGGTGGTCCAGGACCGCCGTCCTGGGGTCGGGGCGTGGCACTTCCGGCACCGAGACCAGGCCCGCCCCCAGCCTGTTGCGCCCCGACGCCGAGCCTGCGGAGCCGGAGCTGCGCACCGACACGGACCGGGACCCGGCCCGGCCCGACAGCCGCCCCGACACCGAGCGGCGGGATGACGAGGAGCGGGACAACCGTGAACTGCCGGATGACGAAGCGCCCGACGAGGGGTCGGAGCTCGACGGGCCGGAGTTCGACGGGCCGGAGTTCGACGGGCCGGACTTGGACCGGCCGGACGAGCTGCCGCGCGGCCCGCCCGCGCCCGTGACGCCGGTGGGCGAGGAGCCCACCATCCCGTCGGCGGACACGACAGGCGCGAGACCGCACGTATCGCAGTACAGCTCCCCGCCGCCGACGTCCTCGTACGAACCGGGGCACCCCGGCCGCTGGCACGTGCCCGTGCTCGTCGTCATGAGCCCCCCTCATCCTCCGCGCGCCGGTCCTCCGCACCGGGCGCTCCCGCCTGCCGCGGCACCAGGACCTCAGCCGCCGCCTGCTGGAAGCGCAGCACCGCCGCCTCGGCGGCGCGCAGATCGCACGGCGCGCTCCACAGCATCCGGCGCGCCAGGTCGTACCGCTCCATCAGCAGCGGGTCCTCCGCCATGCCGTGGCGGGCGACCTTCGCCTTGTACGCGTCGAGCCTGCCGCGCAGTTCGGCCCGTACCGCCAGCGGCGCGGTCACCGCGGTCAGCGATTCACGGGCCCGTATCAACTCGTCCTCGGCACGCTCCTCCAGGCTGTCGAGCAGCGGTGAGAGCCGGTGCCACTGGGCGCGCCTGCGGTAGTCCGCCGCGGTCGCCAGCTGCTCGTGCAGCGCGGTCGGCGGGCCGCTCACCGCGGGCACCTCGGAGGCGGCGATCTTCGCCAGCACCTCGCCGCGGGCCTGGCGCGCCTCGGTGAGCGTACGGTCGGCCCTGGACAGCAGGTCCCGCAGGTGCAGCAGCCGCTGCTCCGCGTCCTGCCGGACGGCGAGCACCGCCTCGATCTCGCGCCGTACGTCCTCCAGGGCGCGGGCCTCCCGGTCGTAGCGGGAGGTGTCGGGGCGGCCGCCGCCGGGCGCCGAACTGCCCGACGCCGACGGGCTCCAGAAGGCCAGCGGGTCGGAGACCACCTCGGCGCGCAGCGCCGTGAGCCCGGCGGTGATCCGCTCCAGGTCGTCGCCCGCCGGGTGCTCACCCGGGCGTACGCCGACGGAGTGCGCCAGTGAGCGGGTGCGCTGCAGCTCGGCGGAGAGCAGGTCTATCCGGGCGGGCAGCGCGGACCAGATGGCGTCCGCGGCCACGACCACGTCCAGGGCCTGTGCGTACCAGGCGTTCATCCGCTCGACCAGCTCCTCCAGGCTCAACTGCTCGCTGAGCCTGGCCGGTCCTGTGAGGGTGGGGGGCAGCTCGGAGGCGGCGGGGCCCACGGGCGCGGCGGTGGCGCTGCCGGGGATCGTGACGCTGGGGCCGCGCAGCAGCTCGGTCAGCTCGACGAGCTCCTCGCGGCCCGGCCAGCGCCGCTTGGCGCGCAGCCCGCGCGCCTCCCGCAGGGCTTCGGTGTACACGTCGAAGTGGGTCCACAGGAGGGAGATGACCTGCTCGGTGGATGCCCAGCGGCGCTTGGTGGTGCCGGTGAGATCGGCCCCCTCGAGAAGTCTGCGCCCCGCGTGGTCCTGGAGCGCGAGCAGCGAGGTCTCGATCGCCTCGTGCTCGGCGCCGAGCCTGGCCAGCGCACGGTCCACCTCCTCCCGGTCCATGACCGGACCGTGGGGTTTCCCCGCGGAGCTGGGGACGGGTCCCGGGACCCCCATCGATCACCTCTCCTGTTCTGTCCGGTTCCTGTTCCGGGCTGGTCTGCTTCCGGGCTGGTCTGCGGGGTCAGTCGGTGCGGTACTTCGGTGCCGGTGGTCCTGCGATGCCCTTGAGGTCGGCCGCGAGCCAGCGCTTGTACGCCTTCATCCATGCCCCGCTCTCGCGATAGTCCTCCAGGACTTTGTTCACCCGGCGTACCAGGTCCTCATCCTCCAGGTTCATCGCCACGCCGTAGGGCTCTTCCGTGAACGGCTCACCCACCAGTGTCACGGACGGGTCCTGCGCCGCCTGCCCGGCCGCGAGCGCGTTGTCCGTGATCACCGCGTCGACCTCGCCGAGCTGCAGCCGTACCAGGCAGTCGAGTTGGTTGGGCACGGTCGTGACCTTCGCGCCGCGCGAGCGCTTCTTCAGCTCCGCCTCGCCGGTCGAACCGGCCGCCGTGCAGACCCGCTTGCCGCGCAGTGTGTCGTTGAACGCCGTGACGGACGAGCCCTTGGGGACGAGGACCTGCTGCCCGGCCTGGAAGTAGGCGGTGGAGAAGGCGACCTGCTCGATGCGGTCGCAGTTGATGGTCATCGTCCGGGCGATGATGTCCACCTTGCGCTGTTGCAGGGCCGGGATGCGCTGGTCGGTGGGGATGGCGCGGTAGACGACCTTGGCGTCGGCGCCCAGGATGTCCTCGGCGATGGCCGTGACGAGGTCGATGTCGAAGCCCTCGAGCTTGCCGGTCGCCGGGTTCCGGTAGCCCCAGCGGTAGCTGTTCTGGTCGACTCCGGCGATCAGATAGCCGCGCTTCTTGATTCTGTCGACGGCGGGGCCGTCGGCGCCCGAGGGGCGCAGGCCGGCCTCCGGGTCCTCGCACTTCTCGTCCTTCTCGTCGGTGGAGGGCTGCGCCCGGGCCGCGCCCGGCCGGTACGGGTGACCGGCGGGCAGTTTCACGGTCAGCTCCGCCTTGTGCTGTGCCAGCGGCAGCAGGGTGGCGGCCAGTGCGCATGCCAGGGCCATCCCTGCGACGCCTCCCCAGCCCCGCAGTCTGCCCAGCGCCGCCCTTGCGGGTCCCGCAGGTCCCGCAGGTCCCGCAGGTCCCGCCGGTCGCGTCGGCCCCGCCGGTCGCGCCGGTTCTGTGGGCCCTGCCGGTCCGTGTCGCACGACGCCTCCGCTCACCGGTACTCCGACAGCCTGCGGCCTATGCCCAGCACGCCGCCCACCGCCCCCATCAGGGCCAGGACCGCGGCACCTGCCGGAAGCCCGGCGAGTGCGCCCCGCCCGTCGTCCGCGGCGCGCCTGAACTCCCGCTGCTCGTGCGCCAGCGCCGTCTCCAGGCTCGCGTCGACCTCGTCGAACTGCTTGCCCGTGGTCTCGCCGCCGCTGCCGATGACCTTCTTCAGCGCCTCCTCGTACTCCCCGTTCTCATCGGTCGCGCGGGCCTCCCGGTGGAGCTTCCGCCAGTCCCGCACAGCGTCAACGCCGGTGCGGACCGGCTGAGTTCCCTCGCGGTCGTCGGCGAGGAGGGCGGCGTTCCCGAGGACGGTCCCGCGGCCGGCGCCGCTGTCGTCCCCGGCCAGTTCGTCCATGGCGGAGCGGTAGCCCGTCTCGTAGAAGTCCTCGCCGTCGTCGTTGAGGACAGCGCCGCGTGCGACCAGCGTGAGGCTCTCGTCGCCGCGCGCCTGAAGCGAGGCGATCCGCGCCTCGTTGAGTACCCGCAGCGACCTCGCCCCGTCCTCGTACGAGGCGTTGAGACCCGACCAGGCCACGGCGTGCGCGGTCGCCAGCCAGAGCAGCACCACCGCAGAAGCGGCGGTGGCCCCGAGCAGGCCGGGGTTGAACACCCGGTTCGTACGGCGGTAGTCGCGGCGCTGCGCCCAGACCAGGGCGCCGAGCGCGAGGCCGCCCGCGCCGAGCGCGAGCCACGGCCAGGACTTGGCGTCGTCGTAGTCGGAGCCGAGCCGCTCGGTCTCGGCGTCGTACAGCGCGCGGGCGGCGGGCAGAAGCCGGCTGCGCATACGGTCGTTGGCGTAGCGCAGATAGGCGCCGCCGAGCGGCAGGCCCTGGAGGCCGTTGGCGCGCGCCTGCTCGATCAGGCCGGTGTAGACGGGCAGCTGCTCGTTGAGCGTGCGCACATGCCGGCCGGCGGACGCCGAGCTTTCGCTGTTGGCCGCGGCCTTCACCAGCAGGGCGGACGCGGTCTCGATGTCCCGCTCGTACCGCTCCCGCACCCCGCGCGGCCACTGGCCGCCCGCCAGGAAGCCGGCCGCGGCGGTGGTGTCGGCGTCCGCGAGTGAGCGGTAGATGCTGGCGGCGTCGGCGCTGAGCCGCTGGCTCCGGCTCACCACGTCGTCCGCCGCGCTCGCCCGGTCCGACACCTGCCAGGCCGTCACCGCGCCGAACGTGACGACCAGCGCGGCCAGTACCGCGCCGATGATCCGCAGCCGTCCGGGCTCGGTCGTCGCCCCGGCCCGGAGCCGGTCGACACTCTCGGCCCACGCGGTCCTCCGCGCGGGGGCGTGCGCGGACGCGGATGCGGACGCCGAAGCGGACGTTGCTGTGGGGGCGGAGGCCGGAGCGGGCGCCGACGGCGGGGCGGGCGCCGGGGCCGGCGGCTGTGGCGGCGCGGTGCCCGCCGACGGGTGTGACACGGGACCTCCCCCTCGGTCGCTGACGATGGCCCGTCGCCCGGTGCGGCGGAGGACAGCTGCTTCAGCTACGTGGCTATACAGCCACATGGCCAGAAGTATGGCCGCGGGGGCGGGCATCCACACCGGGAATGACTCGATCTTGTTCGGATCGGGATCGAGATCCTGCGCGGATCGCGACCGGACGTCCTGAGTTGAGCGGTTCCCGGGCGTGGCCCCCGACGGGCATGACGCGTTCGGTGTCCGTTCGGTTCCACCACGTATCGGAAAGCGGCCTGGCCAGCCGCGTTGGGCCAGGACGCGGGGAACCCGTACAACAGGCCTCGTCCGTGGTCCGGCTGGACCCGGCGTCGGAGAGGCTGAGGTTCGAGGGCATGGCCTGGCCGGAGGGCAGGGTGCCACTGAACAACTGCGCGGTGCCGCAAGCGGCTCCGTAGGGGACCGGGGTCAGGGCCCCGGCCCCTGGCCGCCCGCGTTCACCTACGTAGGCAGAGCGTCGGCACGAGCAGCTGTAAGTCCGGATTGCGCTGTGCACGTACGATCAGCGTGGATGTGGCCTGGGTTCTGCATCCAGTGCGAGGAGCGTCGGGTCGTCCAGAATCATGAGCTGCGGACCCGACGCGCTCAGCGTCCCCGCAGGGCCCCGCGGGCCGCCTGTGCGGCCATCGTGGATCGCATCCATGCGCCCAGCGGGCGTTCGACCGCCCGGTGAATTCCCCAGGCCAGGGCGAGCATCGAGGCAGCCGTCAGCGGCAGGGTCCAGGCCGGGGGGATGCCGAGCAGCTGGTGGAGCAGGTAGATCGACGCCCATCCCAGGTGCTCGTGGATCAGGTAGAAGGGGTACGTCAGCGCCCCGGCGGTCGTCAGCCAGCGCCAGCGGGCCCAGGACAGCCGGCCGGTGGCCACCAGGACGAGGGTGGCGATTCCACAGGTGAGTACGGCCGCGATGATGAGCGGTTCGCGGGGCAGGAAGCCGTTGGAGTCGGCCAGTGCGCGGATGACGAAGGCGTTGCCCAGCGCCCAGTTGACGCCGATGATGCCCCAGAGCGTCAGGTCGCCGCCGTAGCGGTGGATCAGGTACAGCGCGAGTCCCGTGATGAAGTACGGGGCGAAGGTGGGCTGGACGATCTGGCCGAGCAGCGGGTGCGGCGCGGCCTGGGCGATCACGGTGGCGATCGTCCAGCCGCAGCAGAACGTCACCACGCGCCGGTAGCTCGTGCCCTTCCACACCACGAAGAGGGCGAACAGCAGATAGAAGCGGGCTTCGGCCCAAAGCGTCCAGCAGACGCCCAGGATCCTCGGTGAGCCGGCCGGCTGCTGCAGCATCGTCAGGTTGACGACGAAGTCGGTGACGCTCGGCGGGTGATCGACCTGGGGGGCCAGGGCGAAGACGCCGCCGACGAGGATCAGCGCCGCCCAGTAGGCGGGATACAGCCGCACCACCCGGGAGCGGAAGAAGGCTCCGACCGAACGGCCCCAGCAGCTCATGCAGATCACGAAACCGCTGATGGCGAAGAAGATCTCGACCCCGAGGTTGCCGTAGAGGGCCGTCCACGACAGGTGGGGGAAGAGGTCGCGGGGCGACGAACCCCAGGCGGTCTCCACCGCTCCGCCGCGGCCCGCGTAGTGGAAGAGACAGACCATCAACGCTGCCAGCAGGCGCAGCCCGTCGAGTTCGCGCAGGCGGCCTGCGCCGGCCTGGCGGGCGCCCGATGGCTCTGCGCCCGATGGCTCGGCGGCCGGAGGCGATGCGCCCGCTGCGCGCGGGAGTTCCGCAGCCGCGGCCGGAGACGATGTGGAGGGGTTGGACAGGGGCAGCAGTTGTGGTGACTTCACGCGTACTCCGGAGACGGGTGCTCGCGGCAGGGGCGGTCGCCGTCCGGCCCCTGCTTTCCACCAGTCTTCAGCCTCGGCGCGGTCCCCGACATGACCTTGAAGTGGAATGTGCAAAAACAAAGGTCGTCCGGCTGCGGGCCTGATTGCCGGGCGTGTCTCCCCGACACCTGCGGAACGGATGCCCACACACCGGCGTCAGGCGCCCCCGTAGTGCGCCCGCAAGCGCGCATGCGCCTCGCCCGGCGCACCCGTGCCGTCCAGGCCCAGGAGGGCCGCGCCCAGCACCGGTGGAGCGGTGACCACCTGGGGGACCGCCTTCGGGGCGCGGGTGGCGAGCAGCTCCGCGATGCGGTCGTGCAGCAGCGGGTGCCGGGCGGCCAGGACGCTGCCGCCGAGCAGTACGGGCGCCTCCTCGTCGAGCAGGTCGAGCCGGGTCAGGGCGACCGTCGCCAGGGCCACGACCTCCTCCGCCTGCCGGTGCGCGATCGACCGGGCGACCGCGTCGCCCGCCGCCGCCGTCTCGAACAGCACCGGCGTGAGCTCGTGCTTGCGCCGCCCCGGCACCTGCCCCAGGTGGAGCGCCTCGATCAGCGCGTACATGGTGGTGAGCCCGAAGTGCGCGGGCAGCGTCCAGGCGAGTTCCGTCGGCTCTCCGCGGCCGTCCTCCGCCCGGGCCGCGTACCAGAGGGCCTCCTCCGCGAGGCTCGCGCCGCCTCCCCAGTCGCCGGAGATCCGGCCGATGGCGGGGAAGCGGGCGGTACGGCCGTCGGGGAGCATGCCGACGCAGTTGATGCCCGCGCCGCAGACGACGGCCACGCCGCGCGGCTCGTCGACGCCCGCGCGCAGGACCGCGAAGGTGTCGTTGCGCACGTCGGTCGTGACGGCCCAGCCCCGCGCGTGCAGGGCCTCCCTCAACTGCTGTTCCTCCACCGGGAGATCGGCGTTGGCGAGGCAGGCCGAGGTGTACGACGCGAATCGGCCGCCGCCGATGGCGATGCCCGCCTCCGCCGTCGCCCGGCGAACCGTTTCCGCCAGCGCGTCCACCGCCGCCTCGACCCCCACCGACGGCGGGCTGAAGCCGCCGCCGCGCGCGGTGCCGAGAACGCGGCCGTCGGCGCCGACCAGTGCCACGTCGGTCTTGCTGTTGCCCGCGTCGATCGCGAGCACGGAAGCGGTCAGGCCCACGCGAGGTGCTCCCGGTTGTGCGCGACGAGTCGGTCGGTGAGCGCGTCCGCGAGACTGTACTGGCCGATCAGGGGGTGGGCGAGGAGCGCCTTGAAGACCCGGTCGCGCCCGCCGCGCAGGGCCGCCTCGAGCGCCAGGTCCTCGTACGCCGTCACGCATCCGATCAACCCGGCGTAGAGCGGGTCGAGTTCGGGCACCGGGAGCGGCTCGGGGCCTTCGGACGTGATACGCGCCTGGACCTCGATCACCGCGTCGTCGGCGAGGAACGGCAGCGTGCCGTTGTTGTACGCGTTGACGACCTGCACCGCGCTCCCCCTGTTCCCCAGCAGCGAAGCCGCCAGGTCCACCGCCGCCTCCGAGTAGAACGCCCCGCCGCGCCTGGCCAGCAGTGCCGGCTTCTCGTCGAGCGCCGGGTCCCCGTACAGCTTCAGGAGCTGCCGCTCCATCTCCGCCACCTCCGCCGCCCGCGACGGCCTGGTCCGCAGCTCCTCCACCACCTCGTCGTGCGCGTAGAAGTAGCGCAGGTAGTACGAGGGGACGACGCCGAGCCGGTCGAGTACGGCGCGCGGCAGGCGCAGGTCGTCGGCGATCGCGTCGCCGTGCTCGGCGAGCAGCTTCGGCAGCAGGTCCTCGGCCTCCGGGCCGCCGAGCCGTACGCCCCGCTCCCAGGTGAGGTGGTTGAGCCCGACGTGGTCGAGGTGCACGTCCTCGGGGCGTACGTCGAGCAGCTTCGCGAACCGCCGCTGGAAGCCGATCGCGACATTGCACAGCCCGACGGCCCGGTGCCCCGCCTGAAGCAGGGCGCGGGTCACGATGCCGACCGGGTTGGTGAAGTCGATGAGCCAGGCGTCCGGGTTCGTACGGCGCACCCGCTCGGCGATGTCCAGGACGACCGGGACGGTGCGCAGCGCCTTGGCGAGGCCGCCCGCGCCAGTCGTCTCCTGCCCGACGCAGCCGCACTCGAGCGGCCATGTCTCATCCTGCTCGCGGGCGGCCTGCCCGCCGACGCGCAGTTGGAGGAGTACGGCGTCGGCGCCGTCCACGCCCGCGTCCAGGTCGGAGGTGGTGACGATCCGTCCGCCGTGGCCCTGTCTGGCGAAGATCCGCCGCGCGAGCCCGCCCACCAGCTCGAGACGCTCCTCCGCCGGGTCGACGAGGACCAGCTCGGTGAGGGGGAGCGTGTCCTGCAGCCGTGCGAAACCGTCGATCAACTCCGGCGTATAGGTGGATCCGCCACCCACTACAGCGAGCTTCATAGCGTGAGGTCAGCCCTTCACTCCGGTCAGCGTGACGCCCTCGACGAATGCCTTCTGGGCGAAGAAGAAGACGACGATGACGGGCGCCATGACCAGCACGGTCGCGGCCATCGTCAGGTTCCAGTCGGTGTGGTGCGCCCCCTTGAAGGACTCGAGGCCATAACTGAGCGTCCAGGCGGCCTTGTTCTCCGATGCGTAGATCTGGGGACCGAAGTAGTCGTTCCAGGCGTAGAAGAACTGGAACAGCGCCACGGCCGCGATGCCCGGCTTCGCCATCGGCAGTACGACCCTGAGCAGCGTGCGGAACTCACCGCAGCCGTCGACCCGGGCCGAGTCCAGGTATTCGTTCGGGATGGTCAGCAGGAACTGGCGCAGCAGGAAGATGGAGAACGCATCCCCGAACGCCATCGGAATGATCAGCGGCCACAGCGTCCCGGAGAGCCCGAGCTGCTTCGCCCAGAACAGGTACATCGGGATGATGACGACCTGCGGCGGCAGCATCATCATCGAGATGACCAGCATCAGGGACAGATTGCGGCCGCGGAAGCGGAACTTGGCGAGTGCGTACGCGACGGGGATCGACGAGAGCACGGTCAGCACGGTGCCGAGCCCGGCGTACAGCAGGGTGTTGCGCCACCAGGTCAGGAAGCCCGGCGTGTTCCACACCTGCGCGTAGTTGTCCCACTCCCAGGTGTGCGGCCACAGATCGCGGGTGAGCGCCTGCTGGTCGCTCATGACCGAGGTCAGGAAGACGAAGACGAACGGCAGCACGAAGAAGAGCGCGGTGGCGACCCCGAGCGCGTGCACCGCGATCCAGTGGAGCAGGACCTTGCGGCGCGCGGTGCGGGCGGCCGGGGTGTCCGATGGGGTGGCCGGCGTCGTGGGGGCGGTGAGGACTTGGGCCATGGTCAGTCACCTGCCTGGACGAGGCCGCCGCGGCGGCGCATCAGCAGCGCGGTGAAGGCCATGGCGAGAGCGAACAGCACCAGCGCGATCACACAGGCGGAGCCGTAGTCGAAGCGCTGGAAGCCGAGGTTGTAGACGAGCTGGGGGAGGGTGAGCGTGGACTTGCCGGGGTAGCCCGGCTCGAACTGCTGGCCGGAGCCGCCGATGATGCCGGAGGCGACCTTCCCCGCCACCAGCGGCTGCGTGTAGTACTGCATCGTCTGGATCACGCCGGTGACCACGGCGAACATCACGATGGGGGAGATGTTCGGCAGGGTGACGTACCGGAAGCGATGCCAGGCGGACGCGCCGTCCAGCTCGGCCGCCTCGTACTGCTCCCGGGGTACGTCGAGCAGCGCGGCCATGAAGATCACCATCAGGTCGCCGACACCCCAGAGGGCGAGCGCGGTGAGCGCGGGCTTGGACCAGGCGGCGTCGGTGAACCAGCCCGGGGCCGGCAGGCCGAGGTCGGCGAGCATCGAGTTGACCGGTCCCGTACCGGGGTTGAGCAGGAAGACGAAGGCGAGCGTCGCGGCCACCGGCGGGGCGAGGTAGGGCAGGTAGAAGAGGGTTCTGAAGACCCCGGCGCCCGTCTTGATCTTGGTGATCAGCAGCCCGACGCCGAGCCCGAAGACGACCCGGCAGGTGACCATGACGAGCACCAGCCACAGGGTGTTCTGCAGGGCCGGCCAGAACAGCCGGTAGTCGCTGAAGACATAGCTCCAGTTGTCCAGGCCGTTGAATGCGGGCGCCCGGAAGCCGTCGTACTTCATGAAGGAGAAGTAGACGGTGGAGATCAGCGGATAGGCGAAGAAGACGCTGAAGCCGATCAGCCAGGGCGACATGAAGGCCGCAGTACGCAGTGCCGATTTTCTGCGCTTCGCGCCAAGGGCACTGCGCGTGCGTTTCACCCGCAGGGTGTGCGTGGTCATCGGCGTTCTACTTCTGCTTCGCGATGTCCGTGTCGATCTGCTGGGCGGTCCTCTCCAGACCGGCCTTGAGATCCTTCTGCTTTCCGCTCTCGTAGGCGTAGCCGAAGTCCTGGAGCGTGACCTGGTACGCGCCGCCGTCGGCCTGCGCCGGGGTGGTGTTCGACTCCGGGTGCTGAGCGATCTCGATGAAGGTCCGGAACTCCGGCTCGATCTTCAGCTTCGGTGACTTCAGCGCCTCGAGCGTGGAAGGCACGTTGTGGATCGCGTTGGAGAACTCCACGACGGCGTCGGTGTCCGTGGTCATATATTCGACCAGCTCCCAGGCCGCGTTCTGCTTCTTGCTGGTGGCGGCGATGCCCATGATCGTGCCGGACAGATAGCCCTTGCCGTAGTCGGCGGCCTGGTCGTCCGGGACGGGCAGCGGCGCGGTACCGATCTCGAACGTCGCGCCCGCGTCCTTGGCCATGCCGAGCCGCCACTCGCCGTCGAGCTGCATGGCGACCTGGCCGGTGTGGAAGGGGTGCTTGGCGCCCCACTCGTCACCGAAGGTGTTGAAGTACTTCGTCAGCTTCTCGAAGCCGCCGAGCTTGCCGATGAGGCCCTTCTGGAAGGTGAACATCTTCGCGAAGGCGGGGTCCTTGGCGATGCTGGACTTGCCGTCCTCGTCGAAGTACTCCGGGCCCCACTGGGCGACGTAATGGCCGGGAGTGGTCTCGTATCCGTGGAAGATCGGCATGAAGCCGAGCTGCTCGTACGAGTCGCCTTTCGCTCTGGTCAGCTTGACCGCGGCCTTCTCGAACTCGGACCAGGTCTTCGGCGGGGCTTTGATACCGGCCTTTTCGAAGGCGTCCTTGTTGTAGTAGAGGCCGTACGCGTCGTTGAGGAGCGGCAGCGTGCACTGGTTCCCGTCGAACCGCGTGTACTGCCGCAGCGCCTCCGGGAAGACCTTCGCCGGGTCGATACCCGACTTCTCCAGGAACGGCTTCAGGTCGACGAAGGCGCCGGAGGTGCAGAACCTTCCGACGCTGTCCGTGGTGAAGGAGGAGACGACGTCAGGGGCGTTGGCGCCGCCGGCCCGCAGCGCCTGGTTGATCTTGTCGTCCGTGATGTTCGAGGTGACCTTGACCTTGATGTTCGGGTGGGCCTTCTCGAAGCGGGCGACGTTCTCCTGAATGGCCTTCACCTCGCTGGGGGCGCTCCAGCCGTGCCAGAAGTTGATGGTCGTCTCGGCCTTGGGGTCGTCGCTCGCGGCGGTGCCGCTCTGGCCCGTACAGGCCGTGGCGAGGAGGGACAGGGCGGCGGTCGCCGCGAGGGCCGCTGCGGTGGCCGTACGTGTTCCGGACATGACGGTGTCTCCCAGGGGATCGTGGGACGAGAGGGAGGTGCTGGGGGTGGAACGGTGGGCGGGGTCAGCGGGAGGTGTCGAACACCTCGTCGCGAGTGGAGGCGAGGGCGCTCTGCAACGCGCCGCAGAGGACGGGGTGTTCCTGCACGTCGCCGAGGACGAGGTGCGGGCGGGGCACGGCGAGTTCGGCCAGTTCGGCCTGGACCAGCTCGCGCAGGGGCTCTCCGCCGGCGGCGATCACCCCGCCGGAGAGGACGATGAGTTCGGGGTCGAGCACGGCGACCAGCGAGGCGAGTCCGGTCGCGAGTCCGGTCGCGAAGCGCTGCAGCAACTCGCGCTCCCGGCCGGGGTCTTGGGGCCACTGCCCGGCCACTTCGGCGGCCTCGGCGGGTGCGGTGACTTCTGCGGTCGTCGCCGCTTTCGCAGCCTCCGCCGCCCGCGAAAGGAGTTCTGCCGCGACCTCCTTGTGCGGTCCCTCCGGCACGTCGAGGCCCAGCTCGCGGGCGATCACCCGTACGGCCTGGGCGCCCGCCAGCTCCTGGAATCCGCCGCTGTTGGCCTTGGCGACCTGCCGTACGAGCGGGGTGCCGGGCACCGGCAGGAAGCCGACCTCGCCCGCGCCGCCGGTCCAGCCCCGGTGCAGCCGTCCGCCGATGACGATCGCGGCGCCGAGCCCCTCCTCGTTCCAGAACAGCACGAAGTCGTCGTGGCCCCGGGCGGCGCCGAGCCGCTGCTCGGCGACCGCGGCCAGATTCACGTCGTTGTCGTACTCCAGCGGCATCGGCAGGGCGGCGGCGAGGTCGTCGAGGAGCGTGGCGGAGTGCCAGCCGGGCAGGTGGCTGGCGTAGCGCAGCCGGCCGGTGCTGGGGTCGAAGGCGCCTGGGGTGCCGATGACGATCCGGTGCAGGTCGGCCCGGGTCAGCCCGGCCACCTTGACCGCGCCGTCCAGGGCCTCGACCACCTGGCGTACGGCCCCCCGGGCGTGGCGGCCCGGAGTGATCAGCTCGTACGAGCCGACGGTGCGGCCGGTGATGTCGGCGACCGCGGTGAGGATGCGGTCGGGGGTGACGTCGAGCGCGGCGACGTGCGCGGCGGCCGGATTCACGGCGTACAGCTGGGCGTTCGGCCCCGGGCGGCCCTCGCTCGTGCCGGTGGCGACCACGAGCCCGGCCGACTCCAGCCGGGCCAGCAGCTGCGAGGCGGTCGGTTTGGAGAGTCCGGTGAGCTTGCCGATACGGGAGCGGGAGAGGGGGCCGTGCTCCAGCAGCAGATCGAGGGCGGCGCGGTCGTTCATCGCCCGCAGCACCCGTGGCGTACCCGGCGTCGTGCCTCCCGGCGTTGTGCTCCCCGGTGTCACGGCCATGCGCATACCCCCAGCTGGTGCTGCACTGTTAGGAAAGTTTCCTATTGCTGGGAGGAAAGGTAGGCCGCGGTGAGAGGGGGCGTCAATGGTCCCCGCGGAGACGGCTGAAGCGTTACCCGCGGGAAACGGCGTGAAAGGGCGGGGAGCGCGGCAGGGAAGCGGCGGGCAGCGCGACGAGGGCGCCGCCCTCGCCTCGTACTCGTATGGGTACGTACGGCGGGGCGGCGCCCTCGTCGGTCAGGTGATGTGGGAGCCGCGCGGTGGGTTCAGCTCTGCTGGTTGCCGGACTTCTCGCCCAGGACCACCAGCCAGGCGATCACCGCGAAGAGCAGGAGCGGCAGCCCGACGAAGAGGCCCAGCGTCTGGACGACGCTCAGGCCGGGACCCGGGTCGTCACCGTCGTCGCGGGTGACCGCGAGCGCGGGGGACGACATCAGCAGCATCATCAGCGTCGAACCGGTGGCGACGGCTCCGGTGCGCAGGGCGTTCTTCTTGTCCACAGCCTCACCGTAGCGGGCGCCCTGGCGGCCCGCGCGCCCGGGGTGCCCTCTCTGGCCGCTCCGTTACGGCTGCTCCGTCGCCGGGCACGGCGGTGGGAGGCGTTCGGCGAGTTCCGACATCAGGGCGCGCAGGCGCGGGGAGGCCGCGAGCTGCTCCAGCGTGACGGGCTGCCCATCCGCGTCGGCGATGGGCAGCCGCCAGTTCGGGTACTGGTCCCAGGTCCCCGGCAGGTTCTGCGGCCGCCGGTCCCCGACGGTGTCGGGCAGCCAGACGCCGACCATCCGGGCCGGTGTGTCGGCGAGGAAGCGGTAGACCGCCTTGATGGAGCCTTCCTCGTCCTCGACGCCCTCGGGCAGCAGGCCGAGCCGCCCGAGGAGCGCCAGCCACTCGGCGACCTCGACGGCGTCCTCGGCCTGCTCCTGCGCGAGCGGGCGGGTGAGCAGGCCGAGCCGGTGGCGCAGCTCGACGTGCTCGCCGGTGAGCCGGGCGGCGGTGCTCGGCAGATCGTGCGTGGTGGCGGTGGCCAGACACCCGGCCCGCCACGCCTCGGGCCCCAACGGCCGCGCCCGGCCGCCACGCTCCGCGCCCCGGCCGCCCGCACCGCCCGCTGGGCTGCCGCCCGCGGCAGCGTCCTCGGCGGCGGGCGGGTCGGCGTCCTCGGCGGTGGGCGGGTTGGCGGTCCCCGCGGCGAGCGGGTCGGCGGTCCCCGCGGCGGGCGGGTCGTTTGGTCCATCGGCGGGTGGGTCGTCCGGCAGCGCCGCCGACTCGTAGTCGCGCTCGAACCACAGCACCGACGTGCCCAGCACCCCCCGCCCCGCCAGGGCGTCCCGCACGCCCGGTTCGACCGTGCCGAGGTCCTCTCCGATGACGACCGCGCCCGCGCGGTGCGCCTCCAGGGCGAGCACGCCCAGCATCGCCTCCGCGTCGTAGCGGACATACGTCCCCTGGGTCGGCTCGCGGCCCTCCGGGACCCACCACAGCCGGAACAGGCCCATCACATGGTCGATGCGCAGCGCGCCCGCATGCCGCAGCAGGCCCCGCAGCAGGTCGCGGTACGGCGCGTAGCCCGCGGCCGCCAGGGCGTCGGGGCGCCACGGCGGCAGGCCCCAGTCCTGGCCGCGGGAGTTGAAGGCGTCCGGGGGCGCGCCCACGGACATGCCCGCGGCGAAGGCGTCCCGCTGCGCCCAGGCGTCGGCGCCGCCCGGGTGCACGCCGACCGCCAGGTCGTGGACGAGCCCAGTGCCCATCCCCGCGTCACGGGCGGCCCGTTGCGCGGCGGCCAGCTGGCCGTCGGTCAGCCAGGCGAGCCAGCAGTGGAAGTCGACGCGGTCGAGGAGCTCGCGGCGCGCCCGCTCCGTACGGGCCGAGCGCGGGTCGCGCAGGCCGCTCGGCCAGGCGTGCCAGTCGGAGCCGTGGACCTCGGCGAGGGCGCACCACGTGGCGTGGTCGTCCAGGGCCCGGCCCTGTTTGGCGAGGAAGTCGCAGTACGCGGCGCGGCGGCCGGGGCTCAGCGGGACCGTGCGCACCAGCTCCAGGGCCTCCCGCTTGAGCCGCCACACCGCGTCCCGGTCGATCAGCGCCCCCTTGCGGAGGACGCCGTCGCGCAACTCGGTGGCCTGCTCCGCGAGTTCTGCGGCCCGCGCCCGGGCCGGGCCGGTCAGGTGCGCGTACTCGGGCACGTCCTCGACGCGCAGATGGACCGGGTCGGGAAAGCGCCGGGAGGACGGGCGGTACGGGGACGGGTCGGTCGGCTCTGTCCCGTTCCCCGGCACGGCCGCGTGCAGCGGGTTGAGCTGGACGAATCCCGCGCCCAGCGATCTGCAGGACCAGGCCGCGAGATCCGCCAGGTCGCCGAGGTCGCCCATGCCCCAGGAACGGGCCGACAGGAGGGAGTAGAGCTGGACCAGGAAGCCGTAGCTGCGCCCCGGAGGCTCGGGCATCCGGTCGGGCGCGACGATGAGGGTGGCGCGGGCGGAGCGGCCGTCGGGGGCCAGGGCGCGCAACGTGTGGGTGCCGAGCGGGAGTTGACCCGCGGCGCTGGAGGCCGAGGAGGCCGAGGAGGCCGAGGGAGCCGTGGGGGCGGAGGCGGCCCAGGCGGATGCGGTGCGCCCCGGGGCGGGGTTGCCGCGGAAGAACGCGGAGCCGTCCCAGGGGAGGCTGTCGCCGCTCTCGGTGTCGACGTGCAGCAGGGTGCCCTCGGGGAGGGCCGGTACGGGTGCGTATCGCAGGACGCCCTGCACGCGGGCGACGTCGCGCGGGTGCGCCCTGCCCGCGCTGCCGCGGGCCGGCGGCGCGGCTGGTACGGCGCTATGGGGGGCCGGTGGGACGGCGGCGCCGTGCGCGGGTGCGGCGGCCGGAGCGGGCGGTCTCCGCAGGACCACGGTGTCGGGCAGCAGGCGGTTCGCTTCCCAGTGCGCGTGCTCGTCGAGTGCCGCGCGTACCGCGCGCGGTGTGGACGCGTCGACGCCCAGCGCGGCGAGCACGGCGACGACGGTGTCTTCGGGCACTTCGACCGTACGGCCGGGGGCGGGCTCGTACGAAGTGGCAACTCCGTGCAGGGTGGCGAGCCGCGCTCGGCCCATCTAGACCTCCATGGACTCCGTGCTCCCCCAGCTAACGCTGGGAGGTGCCCCCAGCACCCATGCCGGTGGCGGTCGGTTCGCTGGTCAGCGGAAGTTCTGCGGCGAGCGGCGGCTCGCTCGTGAGGGGAGCGGTGTCGGCGAGCGGCGGCTCGCTGGTGAGCGGGGGCTCGGCCCACTCGCTGGAGCTGGCGCCCTCGAGGCCGGAGTCGGGGTCGGACAGGCCGTCCAGGTCGAGCGGGTTGACGGGCTCGGGATCCAGGGGGTCGGCGGGTTTGGACTGAGCGGACAGAAGCAGTTGGGCTGGCGCGGCCACGCGGGCCTCCGTGAGTCGACGGGAGTGGGTCACAGCAGCTCTACCCACCGGGCGCGGCCGCAGACGTAAACACCACAGGAACGTGGGACAGGTCACATATGGTTCCCGTGCGTGATTTCACGGCCGCGCGCGGTGTCGAGCGCAGGGATTGCGGCGGAACGAGAGTCTACGGCGTCGAATTTCCGGAACGTACGGACCCCGACGTACGGACCCGGACGTACGACCCGCGTCGGGCTCAACGCACGGACACCGGGCACGCGCGCGTGCCCGGACGCGACGTACGGGTGCCGGGGCCCGGGGCGCCGCCGTCACCAGATCTCCGGGCGCCTGCCCGCCCATGGGACCGTCGCCTCCAGCTGGGCCGCGAGCGCCAGCAGCGGACCCTCGGCGCCGTGTGGCGCGCCCAGCATCATCCCGACGGGCAGCCCCTGGCCGGTCCAGCCGAGCGGGAGGGAGACGGCGGGCAGCCCGGCGATGTTCCAGGGACCGGTGAAGGGCGTGAAGGCGATCTGTGCGGCGAAGTCGGCGGCCGGGTCGGCGTCGTCGCGCAGGGCGCCGACGGGCTGCGGGAGCCGGGCGAGGGTCGGGGTGAGCACGGCGTCGTACGGGGCCACGGCGGCGGCCAGCCGGCGTCCCACGCGCTGCATGGCGGCCAGCGAACGCGCGTACTCCAGGCCGGTCGCGGCCCGGCCCTGCTCGCGCAGCCAGCGGGTGAGCGGCATCAGCTCCGCCTCCCGCTCCGGCGGCACGGGCGCGAGCCCCGCCAGCACCGCCCACACGGGCGTGAAGGCGTCCCGGTCGCCGGGCCGCAGCGGCTGGTCCGCGTCGATGACGTCGTGGCCGAGCTCGGCGAGCAGCGCGGACGTCTTCTCGTACGCGGCGAGCACCTCGGGCTCCACGGTGACGTCCGGCACGTCGGGCCGCGCCCAGCGGGCGATGCGCAGACGCCCGGGAGTCCGCTCGCACCACGCGAGAAACGGCGTCTCGGTCGCGGCCAGCGGAACCGGGTCGCCGGGCACGGGCCCGGCCATCACATCGAGCAGCGCGGCCGCGTCCCGGACCGTACGGGCCAGGGGCCCGGCGGTGGCGAGCCCGCTGACGTCGCCCTCCGGGGCCGGGCTGATCCTGCCCCTGCTGGGCTTGAGGCCGACGATGCCGCAGCAGCTTGCGGGGATCCGGATGGACCCGCCGCCGTCGCTGCCGGTCGCGGCGGGCGCGAGACCGGCGGCCACGGCGGCGGCCGCCCCGCCGCTCGACCCGCCGGCGCCGAGGGCGGGCTCGTACGGGCTGCGGGCGGGCGGCCCGACGCGGCTCTCGGTGTAGGCGGGCAGTCCGAACTCGGGGGTGTTGGTCTTGCCCAGCAGCACCGTCCCGGCGCGCTCCAGCAGGCCGACGAGGTGGGTGGCGGCCTCGGGCGGGGCGACCCGGTCGGCGAAGACGGCCGACCCGGTGGTGCAGCGGATCCCGGGCACGGGGTCGAGGTCCTTCACCGGCAGCGGCACCCCCAGCAGCGGCGGCAGCTCCCCGCCGGCGGCGAGCCGCAGCTCCGCGCGGCGGGCGTCGTCGAGCGCCCGCTCGGGGGTGACGGTGAGATAGGCGCCGACGGCGCCGTCGAGACGCTCGATCCGCCGCAGATAGTGCTCGGCGAGCTCGACGGGCGACACGTCCCCGCGGCGAACGGCAGCGGCCTGCTCGAGCATGCTCAGCTCATGCACGTCATCCACGCCCTCACTGTACGGCGTACGGTCCCATCACCCGGCCGTTTCCGGCGGCTCTACGGGCAGGGGCCGGCTTTGCTGCACGAACGGCTCACCGCATGCCCTGATTTGCCCGATTTCGTACGGTCCGGTGGTGCAGGAAGGACTGGGGCCGTGGCATGAGGAACCGCCCGACGGCGTCCGCGGCCGTCAGGCGGCATGACGATGGCCCGGCTTCAGGCAGATATGCCGTCGATCCGGGCCATCGCGTCGTCCGCGCCGTACGGCTGCAGGTATGGCAGCCAGCGCGGATCCCTATGGCCTGTGCCGATGATCCGCCAGGCGAGACCCGACGGCGGTGCGGGCTGGTGCCGCAGCCGCCAGCCGAGCTCGGCGACGTGCCGGTCGGCTTTGACGTGATTGCAGCGGCGGCAGGCGGCCACCACGTTCTCCCACGAGTGCGGCCCGCCGCGACTGCGCGGAATGACGTGATCGACGCTGGTTGCGACGCCACCGCAGTACGCGCACCGGCCGCCGTCACGGGCGAACAGGGCGCGGCGGGTGAGCGGGACAGGGCCCCGAAAGGGGACCCGCACGAAGCGCTTCAGACGGACGACGCTGGGTGCGGGGACGACGCGGGTGGCGCTCCGCATGAGCGCGCCGGAATCCTCGAGGCTGATCGCCTTGTCGTTGAGCACGAGGATGAGCGCGCGGCGAAGCGGTACGACGCCGAGTGGCTCGTACGACGCGTTGAGGACCAGGACATGCGGCACGGGTGCCTCCTTGTACGCCGGCGGCGCGTGGCTCGCGCCGGGACGATCTGGTCTCAGTCTCTCCTCATGCCTGGTCGCGGCGCCACCACGTCCGGGTAACGCATCAGGAGTGTTTTCGACCACACCTTGGTTTTTCCCCAGCTCGAAACCGGCCCTCTCTCGAACAGAGCAGCGGACCATGCAGGATGCCCCGTTAGTGTGGTTGGTCGTCCCATACGGAAGGTGTTCACTGTGTCCTGGTTCCTCGCCGACGGCACGTCGCCCGACGCCGCGCCCTCGCTCCAGGAGGCGCAGGAGAACGCGTCCCAGGCCGCCGGCTGGGTGGAGCAGAACTGGTCCGCCTGGCTCGGCGCAGGCCTGCGCATCCTGCTGATCCTCGTCATCGCGATGGTGCTGCGATCGCTCGTCCGCCGGGCGATCACCAAGTTCATCGCGCGGATGAACCGCACCGCACAGGCCGTGGACGGCACCGCGCTCGGCGGTCTGCTGGTGAACGTCGAGCGGCGCCGCCAGCGCTCCGAGGCGATCGGATCCGTGCTCCGCAGCGTCGCGTCGTTCGTGATCCTCGGCACAGCCGCGCTGACCATCCTGTCGGTCCTGAACATCAACCTGGCGCCGCTGCTCGCCAGCGCGGGCGTCGCAGGCGTCGCGCTCGGCTTCGGCGCCCGCAACCTCGTGACCGACTTCCTCTCCGGCGTCTTCATGATCCTCGAGGACCAGTACGGGGTCGGCGACACCGTCGACGCCGGGGTCGCATCCGGCGAGGTCATCGAGGTCGGGCTGCGGGTCACCAAGCTGCGCGGCGACGAGGGCGAGATCTGGTACGTCCGCAACGGCGAGGTCAAGCGGATCGGCAACAAGAGCCAGGGCTGGGCCACCGCCGCCGTGGACGTCCAGGTCCGCTACGACGAGGACCTGGAGAAGGCCCGCAGGACCATCCTGGAGGCGGGCGAGACGCTCGCCAAGGACGAGCCGTGGAACGAGCGGCTGTGGGGCCCGGTCGAGGTCCTCGGGCTGGACTCGGTGACGCTGGAGTCGATGGTGATCCGTACGCAGGCCAAGACCATGCCCGGCAAGGCGCTGGGCGTGGAGCGGGAGCTGCGCTGGCGGATCAAGAAGGCCTTCGACGAGGCGGGGATCCGGATCGTCGGCGGAATACCGCTGGAGGCGGGCGCGGAGCCGGTGCTCGACCCGGCTGCGGGTGTGGCCGCCCCGTCGGCCCTGGCCAGCCCCGATTCGCCGAAGTCGCAGAGCGCGTCGCCGATCCCGCCGCCCGCCTCCGGCGCGGCCGCCGGCGCGGCCGCCGGCGCGAGCATCTCGAAGTAGCGGCACACCGGGCGGCTCCCGGGCCGCACCTGCGCGTGCAGAACGCGAAGCGGCCGCGGTGCGCCGTATCGCAGTGCAATACGGCGCGGTACGCGTCGCATGGGCCTTCTGATCGCCGCCACGGCCGCCGCGCAGGGCCTGCCGCTCTCCACGCGCAACGCGGACGACTTCAAGGGGTTGGAGCGGGGTGTGGAGGTCATCCCCGTCTGAATCCCCTCTGAGACGGCATGCCTTCTGAGACGCAGGGTGCCCCGGGCCGTCGTACGGTCCGGGGCACCACCACATCGTGGGGCGGCTCTACGGCTGGTCGGCGGCTGCGGCGTCCGCGGCCTGGGCCTTCAGAGCGCGTTCGACGCCCGCGCGGGACTCCGTCACCAGCCGGCGCAGCGCCGCGCTCGGCTCCGCCGAGGCCAGCCACGCGTCCGTCGCGTCCAGCGTCTCCTGCGAGACCTGGACCGCAGGGTAGAGCCCGACCGCGATCTGCTGCGCCATCTCGTGGCTGCGCGACTCCCAGACGCCCTTCACCGCCTCGAAGTACTTCGCGGTGTACGGGGCAAGAAGCTCGCGCTGGTCGGTCTGGACGAAGCCCGCGATGACCGCCTCCTGCACGGCGTTCGGCAGCTTGTCGGACTCCACCACCGACGCCCACGCCTCGGCCTTCGCCTCCGCCGTCGGCCTCGCGGCCCGCGCGGTCGCCGCGTGCCGCTCGCCCGCCGAGGTCCTGTCCCGCTCCAGCTCCGCGGCGATCCCCTTCTCGTCCACCCTGCCCATCGCCGCCAGCCGCTGCAGCAGCGCCCAGCGCAGCTCCGTGTCGACGGCCAGGCCGTTGATCGTCTCCGTGCCGTCCAGCAGGCCCTGCAGCAGGGCGAGTTGCTCGTCCGTACGGGCCGTGGCCGCGAAAGCCCGCGCCCACGCCAGCTGGTGGTCGCTGCCCGGCTGCGCCGCCCGCAGCCGCTCCAGCGCCGCCTCGCTCCACTGGGCGAGGCCGGTGGGCCGCCAGCCCGGGTCGGCGTAGAGGTCCAGGGCCAGCTTGACCTGGCGGTGCAGCGACTGGACGACGCCGATGTCCGACTCCTTCGCGATTCCGGACAGCACGAGGTCCAGGTAGTCGCGTGTGGCCAGCTCGCCGTCGCGCGTCATGTCCCAGGCCGAGGCCCAGCACAGCGCGCGCGGCAGCGAGGCCTCGAAGGCGCCGAGGTGCTGGGTGACCGTCGCGAGCGACTCGGCGTCGAGCCGCACCTTGGCGTACGACAGGTCGTCGTCGTTGAGCAGGATCACCGCCGGGCGGGGCGTGCCCTGCGGATACGGGACCTCCGTGAGCTCGCCGTCCACGTCCAGCTCGATCCGGCTCGTACGGACCAGCTTGCCGTCCTTGAGGTCGTAGTTGCCGATCGCGATCCGGTGCGGGCGGAGCGTGCCACGCGGCGGAGCCGCATCATCGAACGCCGCACCCTTCGCGCCGGCCGGCAGCGCCGGGGCCTCCTGCCGTACGGCGAAGGAGGTGACTGCACCCGAGGCGTCCGTCTCGATCTCCGGCCGCAGCACGTTGATGCCCGCCGTCTCCAGCCACTTCCTCGACCACGTCTTCAGGTCGCGGCCACTGGTCTCCTCCAGCGCGCCCAGCAGATCCGTCAGCCGGGTGTTCCCGTAGGCATGGCGCTTGAAGTACGTCTGCACGCCGGTGAAGAACTCGTCCATGCCGACATATGCGACGAGCTGCTTCAGCACCGAGGCGCCCTTGGCGTACGTGATCCCGTCGAAGTTGACCAGGACGTCGTCCAGGTCGCGGATCTCGGCCATGATCGGGTGGGTCGAGGGCAGCTGGTCCTGCCGGTAGGCCCACGTCTTCATGGAGTTGGCGAAGCTGGTCCAGGCGTGCGGCCACTTGCTGCCGGGTGCGTGCGCCTGGCAGGCGACCGAGGTGTACGTGGCGAACGACTCGTTCAGCCACAGGTCGTTCCACCACTCCATGGTCACCAGGTCGCCGAACCACATGTGGGCCAGCTCGTGGAGGATCGTCTCGGCGCGCATCTCGTACGCCGCGTCCGTCACCTTCGAACGGAAGACGTACTGGTCGCGGATGGTGACCGCACCCGCGTTCTCCATCGCGCCCGCGTTGAACTCCGGCACGAACAGCTGGTCGTACTTCGCGAACGGGTAGGGGTAGTCGAACTTCTCCTCGAACCAGTCGAAGCCCTGCCGCGTCACCTCGAAGATCGCGTCCGAGTCGAGGTGCTCGGCGAGCGAGGGCCGGCAGTAGATGCCGAGCGGCACCGACCGGCCGTCCTTCTCCCAGCTGCTGTGCACGCTGTGGTACGGGCCGACGATCAGCGCGGTGACGTAGCCGGAGATCCGCGGCGTCGGCTCGAAGCGCCAGATGTTGCCGACGGGCTCGGGCGTCGGCGAGTTCGAGATCACCGTCCAGCCCTCGGGGGCCTTCACGGTGAACTGGAAGGTCGCCTTCAGGTCCGGCTGCTCGAAGGACGCGAAGACCCGGCGGGCGTCCGGCACCTCGAACTGCGTGTAGAGGTACGCCTGCTGGTCGACCGGGTCGACGAACCGGTGCAGCCCTTCACCGGTGTTGGTGTACGCGCAGTCGGCGACGACCTTCAGCTCGTTGGGGCCCGCCTCCAGGGACGGCAGGGCGATCCGGCTGTCCGCGAAGACCTCGGCGGGGTCGAGCGCGGCGTCGTTCAGCACGACCTCGTGGACGGCCGGCGCCACCAGGTCGATGAAGGTCCCCGCGCCCGCCTCGGCGGAGTCGAAGTGCACCGTGGTCACGGAGCGGAACGTGCCGCCCTCCTGGGCGCCGGAGAGGTCGAGCTCGATCTCGTAGGAGTCGACGGTGAGCAGGCGCGCCCGCTGCTGCGCCTCTTCGCGGGTCAGATTCGTGCCAGGCACGCGGCGTCATCTCCTTCGTCGTTACGTTTCAGCCATCCTTCCACGTCGTGGCGCTTTCACCCGGGTCTGCGAGCGGGCCTCGGCGGGCGGGCCGCACGACGATGAGGGGCGGGCGCTCGTGGCGCCCGCCCCTCTCTGCGTCCGGTCGGCGTCAGCCCCTGAGCTCGGCCGCCACCAGCTCCGCGATCTGGACCGCGTTGAGCGCCGCGCCCTTGCGCAGGTTGTCGTTGGAGACGAAGAGCGCGAGGCCGTTCTCGACCGTCTCGTCGGTGCGGATGCGGCCCACGTACGAGGGGTCCTTGCCCGCCGCCTGGAGCGGGGTCGGGATCTCGGAGAGCTCCACGCCCGGGGCGTCCTTCAGCAGCTCGTAGGCGCGCCGCACGCTGAGCGGACGCTCGAAACGGGCGTTGACCTGCAGCGAGTGGCCTGAGAAGACCGGGACCCTGACGCAGGTGCCGGAGACCTTGAGCCCAGGGATCTCGAGGATCTTGCGGGACTCGTTGCGGAGCTTCTGCTCCTCGTCGGTCTCGAAGAGGCCGTCGTCGACGATCGAGCCCGCCAGCGGCACCACATTGAAGGCGATCGGGCGCTGGTAGACCCCCGGCTCCGGGAAGTCCACGGCCCGGCCGTCGTGGGTGAGCTTGTCCGCGTCGGCGATCACCTTGGACGCCTGGCCGTGCAGCTCGGCGACGCCGGCCAGGCCCGAGCCGGATACGGCCTGGTAGGTGGCGACGACCAGTGCTTCGAGACCCGCCTCCGCGTGGAGCGGCTTGAGCACGGGCATCGCGGCCATCGTCGTGCAGTTCGGGTTGGCGATGATCCCCTTGGGCCGGTTCCCGATCGCGTGCGGGTTGACCTCGGAGACCACCAGCGGCACCTCGGGGTCGCGGCGCCAGGCCGAGGAGTTGTCGATCACGACGGGGCCCTGCGCGGCGACCTTCTCCGCCAGCGCGCGGGAGGTCGCGCCGCCGGCCGAGAAGAGCACGATGTCCAGGCCGGAGTAGTCGGCCGTCGAGGCGTCCTCGACGGTGATCTCCTGGCCCTGCCATGCCAGTGTCGAGCCCGCCGAGCGCGCGGACGCGAACAGCCGCAGCTCATCCAACGGGAACCCGCGCTCGGCGAGCACGGCCCGCATCACGCTGCCGACCTGCCCCGTGGCTCCGACGATTCCGACCCTCATACGACTCCCTCTCCGTTCCGGCGTGCCGGAACGGCACGACACATGCCCCACATCATGAGCCGGGACCCGGCCGTTCTGTCCACTCGATTGTCTGGTTTGTCCGGACTGCGGGACGGGCGGATGGGCGGCCGACGGGACGGGCCGATCGGGCGGGCCCCGGACAGACGGACGGGGCGGGCGCCGTTTCCGGGCGCCCGCCCCGCCGTCACAGGGCCCTTCCGGGTTACGGAGTGACCTTCTCGATCCGGACGCTGCCGGTGCCTGCGGCCGTGCCACGGGCGTTCAGCAGCTGGACCTCGCCGAAGAACTGCCGTCCCCCGGGGGCCGCGCCGCCCACCACGACCTCGGCTGTGACCTGCGTCGATGCGCCATGGGTGAGCTTGACGGCCTGCGACTCGTCGACCTTGACCTGGCCGAGCGAGGACGCGTAGTACACGTCCCGGTAGTCGTACTCGGTGCTCCCCGCCGGGACCGCGTAGCCGATGACCTCGAAGGTGTACGTACCGGCGGCCGGCTTGTCGAGGCTGACCGCCTCCTCCGAGTCGCCGTCCGCCGCCGAGCCGACGAGCTCGCCCTCCCGGTAGACGTTGAGGTCCAGGTCGGCGGCGGTGTCCGAGACGTTGCCGATGGCGACGTCCAGCCGCTCCACGCCCTCACCGAGGGTGAGCTCCGTGGTCTGGGTCTCGCCGTCCTTGATCGACGGGCGCGCGACCTTGGCCGAGCCGAGCGAGCCGCCCTTCAGCTTGCCGTCGATGGCGGCGAAGCCGTTGGTCACCTTCCACTCGACCGGGGCGGGCACGCCGACCTTGGCCTCGGGGATGGTGTTCACGGCCGGGTCGAAGGTGGCCCCGAGCGCGGTGACGTCCAGCGTGTACGGGTTGTCGAGCAGCGGCGAGGTGCGGCGCGCCTCGACCTCGATCTCCCAGACGCCCGGCTGCGGGTCCGCGTACGAGCGCAGGTCCGGGCGGCAGGTGTTGGCCGGATTCGGGTAGTTGTTGTAGCAGTTGGGCGTGGAGGTCGGGTCGACCGGAACGCCGTACGGGTGGATCGCGATGAAGCGCGTCTGGCTGCCCGCCCTCAGACCGCCGATGGCGACCTCGAGGGTCTTCGCGCCCTCCGGCACGGTCACGAAGTAGGACCTGGTGCTGTTGCGCTGCACCGAGCCGGACGCCGAGAAGGCGTACGCGGGCTTCGCGAGCTCCTTGGAGACGACCACCGTGGTGAGGATCTGCCGGTCGGTGCCCTCGGTGCGCTCGTCGTCCAGCTCCAGGATCGCGCTGTGCAGTCCGGCCGAGCCGGGCCTGGCCTCGACCTTGACGGTGACCGGCTTGTTCAGCGGCAGGCTGATCTCGTCATAGCCGGCCAGCCGGAACGTGCCGTCGTTGTTCGCCAGGGACAGCTCGTGGCGCACGGGGCGGTCGGGGCCCGTGGTACGGGTGATGGAGATGTCGTAGGTCTTCTTCTTGCCTGCCTTGAGGCCGCCCTCGCGGTCGTAGAGGCCGGTGCCGAAGCCCGGCTCCTTGAGCGCGAAGTCGATCGAGGTGTCGACGGGGGCCTTGACCTTGTACGCGTGGGCGGAGGCGCCGTCCTTGACCGACTCCCAGGCGTCGACGATGTCGATCAGGCCGGAGCCCTCCTCGTACGCCTTGGCGCCGCTGATGTGGTCGGCCGTGCTGGTCAGCGCAGTGCGCAGGGTCGCCGGGGTCAGGTCGATGTGCTTCTGCTTCGCGGCGGAGAGCAGCAGCGCGGAGGCGCCGGCGGCCTGCGGGGAGGCCATCGAGGTGCCCTGGAGCATGCCGTAGCCGGCCGGGAGCGCGTAGCCCGCCTCGGCGACCGGGGCGCCCGGCAGCCAGGTCTGGATGGTGTTGATGGAGGCGCCGGGGGCGGAGATGGTCGGGGTGAAGCCGCCGTCCTCGCGCGGGCCGCGCGAGGAGAAGGGGAACAGGGCGTACCGCTTCTCCACCTGGGAGCCGTAGTTGGCGGCCCAGGTCTCCTTGGAGACGGTCGCGCCGACGGAGATCACCTTGTCGGCGAGGCCGGGGTCGCCGATGGTGTTGGCGCCGGGGCCGCTGTTGCCGGCCGAGATGACCAGCTGCACGCCGTAGTCGTCGATGAGGCGGGTGTAGAGCTCGGCGCGGGCGTTGTTGCCGTCGTTGAGCGCCGGGAGGCCGCCGATCGACATGTTGACGATGTCGACGCCGCGCTTGGTGACGAGGTCGATCATGCCCTCGGTGAGCGCGACGTTGGTGCAGCCGCCGGTCCAGGTGCACGCGCGCGAGGAGACCAGCTTGGCGCCGGGCGCCGCGCCGTTCATCCTGCCGCCGAAGAGGCTGTTGGCGGCGGTGATGCCTGCGACGTGGGTGCCGTGCTCGGACTCGATGATGCCGATGTTGACGAAGTCGGCCTTCTTGCCGACCCAGTCGCCGCCGTAGGGGTCGGTGGGGACGTCCTTGCGGATCTCCACGACGAAGGGCACCTGCTCGACCACGTCGGTCGCCGGGTCGTCCTTGCCGAAGTGGCCGGTCTGGTAGCCGTCCTTGTACGGCTTCATGGCCTCGTCGTCGGTGAAGTCGCCGTCGTCGTCGAGGTCGACGCGGACGGTGCCGGCGGCCGGGTCGTACAGCACGCCCCACAGGTCGGTGGTGTCGCCGTCCCGGTTGAGGTCGCCCTTGGCGTCGCCGCCGGTGCTCGCCGCCTCGCGGAAGACGTTGACCTGGTAGGAGCCCGCGGGCGCGGTCCAGGTGCGGCCGTTGAAGGTGAACGTCGGCCCGGTGACCGGGTTGGTCATCCGCCGCCAGGTCGCGTCCCCGTCCACGATCGGGTCGGTCGCCGTCACCCAGTCGGTGATCTTGCGCTCGCCGGTGGTCGTCTTCCGCAGCGCCGGGTGCCCCAGGTCGACGCCCGAGTCGAGGATGCCGATGGTGATGCCGCGGCCGTCCGCCTTCGGGTGCTGCTTGACGAAGTCGACGGCGCCGGTCTCGAAGGACGGCTGGTACGGGTTCCTGGCCGGGGTGTTCTTGCCGGGCGCCGGGTACGTGCCCTCCGCCGCGGTCCGGGCGCCCTTGGCCCGGTCGGCCTTCGGCGTCGGGTCGTCGAGTGCGATCTCGTGCCTGAGGTCGATGGCGTGGACGCTGGAGAGCTTCTTCGCGTCGGCGATCGCCGCGTCGGCCCTGCCCGTCGGGACGGTGGCCCGTACGTAGCCGAGCTTGTCGTACGCGCGGCCGACGGAGGCGCCCTTGACCGCATCCAGCTGGTCCGCGACCTGCTCGGTCGCGCCGGGAGCGGTGGCGATCATCAGGGTGACGTTCTTGTCGCCGTCGGCCTTGGCCTCGGCGAGGAGGTCGGCGTCGGCCGAACCGAGCTTGTCGTCGGCCGACTTGACCGCAGCCGGGGCGGGGTCACCGTCCGAGGCGAGTGCGGGAGCGGCGGCGGGCCCGGTGGCGGCGAGGGCGGCCACCAGGCCCGCGGCTATCGCGATCCGTACCGTGCGTCTCGGCCCGGGTGCGGGGGACTCGGGTAGCGAAGATGAAGGCATGGTCATCCCTGCTTCTCAAACGGAAAAGGGGGTCCGGATTTCGGAGCCGGATGACCGAACTTTTATGTAAGCGGCGGGGGTTTGGGGAGCGTTGTCCGAGACGCGTGGTGGCCATGGCACATTTCCGCCACACGCCACCATGCGCAAAGGTGCATATGTCGTGTTGTGGGCAGTCGTTCCGCAGGGCGATGGGGGTGCCCCCATGTCGTTCGGGCTATGGGGGAGGGTGGGCACAACACGACCACCGGCCTGTAGCTGGGCACGATGCGGCAACCCCAGAGGCAGGCCCCGCTACCCCGCCAGATGAACACGTAGTGATCGCCAACTCGCCGGCACGCAAGCGCGAGATGACCGTTTTCGCGGCACATGATCCATGTGCCGCGATCGGCGTCGGTCGTTTCTGCATCGTTAAAGCTCAGGTCACCCCCGGTGCCAACTATCCCGAGAGAGCGGGAAACCCGCTCGCGCCCAAACCGCACTCGGGGAGTTCGCGCATGTCCCGGACCAAGTCCGTCGCCTCCGCCCTCGACCGCCGTGCCCTGCTCGCCGCCGCGAGCGCCGTCGGCGTCTCAGCCGGGCTCGGGCTCGCCTTCGGGCCGGGTGGTGGATCGGCCGAGGCGACGTCGCCCGCGACCGGGCGCCTCGCGGGACAGCGGGCCGTACGGGACGCGCCCGGCGCCCCGGCCACCGAGCCTGCCGCCGCGCCGTCGACCGCCGGCACCACCCTCCGTACCGTCTCGGCCCCGCGCGGCTCCGGCGGCTACCGGCGACTCACCGACGGGCCCGCCTGGCCCCGTGTCGTACGCCCCGAGATCGCCTCCGCCAAGTCCGGCCGCGAGGACCGCCGCACCACGCTCGCCTCCTTTGTGCAGTTCACCGATCTGCACGTGGTCGATGTCCAGCACCCGCTGCGCTACGAGTACATGCGCGCCCAGACCGCCAGCGCCTGGCGGCCGCAGGAGGCCCTGTCCGTGGCCGGTGCCATTTCGCTCGTCGAGCGGGTCAACGCCCTGCGCGGCGGCCCCGCCACCGGCGCACCGCTCTCCTTCGTCATGACCACGGGCGACAACACCGACAACAACTCCCGCACCGAGCTCGACTGGTTCCTCACCGCCATGAGCGGCGGGCGCGTCACGCCCAACTCCGGTGACCCGCACCGCTACGAAGGCGTGCAGGACAGCGGCCTGAAGCTGTACTGGCAGCCGGAGGCGGCGCTCCGCGACGCGGACAAGCAGCTCGGCTTCCCGCGTATCGACGGCTTCCTCGACGCGGCGATCCGGCAGCTCAACAGCCCTGGGCTGCGCATGCCCTGGTACTCCACGGTCGGCAACCACGACAGCCTGCCCGGCGGCTGCTACGCGCCCGGCGACAGCTTCTTCGCCGACTTCGCGGTCGGCGGCCGCAAGCTGGAGACCCTGCCGGAGGCCGAGGGAGCGGCCCTGTGGAAGGCCGTGAAGAAGGGGCTCGACCCCAAGGGCGAGAACTTCAAGGAGCTGCTGCGCACGCGCGCGCGGAAGATGCGCAGCGTGACGCCCGACGAGGGCCGCGCCCCCTTCACCCCGCGCGAGTACCTCCAGGCGCACCTCGACCCCAAGTACGCCGGCGCGGGCCCCGTCGGCCACGGCTACACCGCCGCCGACCTGGCCGCGAACCGGCTGCACTACTCCTTCCGGATCTCCGACGACGTCATCGGCATCAGCCTCGACACGACCGACCCCGGAGGCCACTACGAGGGCTCGCTCGGCACCGCGCAGCTGCGCTGGCTGGAGCGCACGCTGGAGAAGCACAAGGACCGCTATGCCCTGATCTTCAGCCACCACACCAGCAGGACGATGCGGAACCTGAGGCCCGACCCGGCGCGGCCGAACGAGCAGCGGCACGGCGGCGACGAGGTGGTCACGGTGCTGAAGCGGCATCGCAACGCGGTGGCCTGGATCAACGGCCACAGCCACAAGAACAAGATCACTCCGCACGGCACCTTCTGGGAGATCTCCACCGCCTCGCACATCGACTTCCCCCAACTCGCCCGGATCATCGAGCTGGTGGACAACGGCGACGGCACGCTGTCCCTCTTCACCACGCTCATCGAGTCGGCCGCCCCCTACCGCACGGACTTCGCCGACCTGTCCCAGACCGGCCTCGGCGCCCTTTACCGGGAACTGTCCTTCAACGCCCCGGGCACGCGGTCCGCGCTGGCGGGCGACCCGGTGGACCGGAACACGGAGCTGCTGCTCAAGCGGCCGTAGCGCCGCTCCACCGCTCCACCGCAGCGCCGCTCCACCCGCAGCGCCGCAGCGAAGGCGCGCCGGGCCTCCTCACCGGGGGATGACGGCCACGTAGGCCGCGGGCTCCCGGTCCCCGGCCGCCATCAGGGCCGTGCGGACCACGGCGGCCTGCTGCTCGATCGCCTCGCGCAGCTTCTTCGGGGTGGTGTGCACCACCGTGATGCCGAGCCCTTCCAGGTGCTCGCGCTTGCGCGCGCCCTCCGCCCAGGCGGTGTTCTCGTCCTGCCGGGGGGTGCGTGCGTCGAGCTCCAGGGCCACCGAGTATTCGGGCCAGTACGCGTCCACGCCCCCGAGGAGCGGGCCGCCCGGCAGCCGCAGGTCGACGTTCCACACCGGCTCAGGCAGGCCGTACGAGCGCACCATCTCGTAGAGACGGCCCTCGGCGAGCGCCCTGCTCTCCGCGAGGAGCGTGTCCACGGCATCGACGACATGCGGCCGGGAGAGCAGCCGGGCGCGGTTCAACTCCCGTACGACAGCGCCGGGTTCGCAGTGACCGCCGCGTACGGCCTCGGTGAGCAGGCGGCGCACGGCAGCGGGGTCGGAGAGCTGGGCGACGGCGTCGGCGAGGGCGCGCGGCACGGGGACCACCGGCACACCGGTGATCTCCAGCGGCGCGGGGAGCTGTGCGGTGCGCAGGATGTGCGCCAGGCCCGAAGAGCGGACCCGGCGGTTCCGCGGAACCAGGACGTCGATGCGGTCCAGGGAGCGCAGCGGTGGAGCGGAGGCGAAGCCCTGCAGGGTGAGCGCCGCGAGACCGGTGATCATCGCCTCGCCGCAGTCGGCTTCTGCGTGCCTTCCCGCGTACAGCAGGGCGGCGTGCAGCCGCTCCTCGCTCGTGGGTGGCCCCGGGTGCAGCAGATAGACCCCTGGGAGCAGGCGCTGCCAGCAGCCGCCGGGGCGGGTGCGCTCGGCGGCGTCGGCCGTGGAGATGCCGTGCTCGCGCAACTGACGAAGCGTCAAAACTCGTCGCTGGGCGTCGGAAAGGTGGCGCAGGGGGCGGGGGGAGAGCGGGGTGTTGGAGTTCATGACCCGCCGATTCCCGCCGCCCGACCGCCCCCTAACCGCTGTTACACGCCCGTCGACAAACGCAGACATCGCCGCCCTAAAGTACGGGAGTTCGAGTGCCGACAGCCGTTCCACCGAACGGGGGTTCCCGCCGCTCACCTGGGGCTTCGCCCCGAGATGTCACAACGCCCCGGCGCCTGGGGCGGCTTGGGTATCGCAGCGCTGCGCGCGCAGGGCGCGCGCGAGGTCGTCGTGCGCCTCCAGCACGAGCCTGCGCAGCGCGGGCGGCGCGTCCGTGTGCTCGTCGAGCCACGCCTGGGACATCTCCAGCGTCCTGCGGTCGTCCTGGAGCGCCGGGTAGAGGCCGCGAACGATCGCCATGGCGATCTCGATCGACCGCTCCCGCCAGACCTGTTCGATCGCGGCGAAGTACTTCGGCGCGTACGGCGCGAGCAGTCCGCGCTGGCCCGGCTGGCCGAAGCCCGCGATCGTCGCCTCCACGAGCGCGTTCGACAAATGGTCGGACTCCACCACATCGGTCCAGGCCTGCGCTTTCACCTCCGCGGACGGCCGGGCCGCCAGGCAGCGCACCTGGTGCCGCTTGCCCGACGCCGTGTCGTCACGGGCCAGTTCGGTCCCGATCACCGACGCATCGGCCACCCCGTGCGAGGCCAGCGGCTCCAGGAACGTCCAGCGCAGCTCCTGGTCCACGTCCAGACCGTCGATCTTGCCGGTGCCCGCGAGCAGCCCCTCGAGCAGCCGCAGATCCGCCTCCGATGAGGCGACCTGCGCGAAGAAGCGCGCCCACGCCAGCTGGTGGCCGCTGCCCGGCTCGGCCAGCCGCAGCTCGCGCACGGCGCCCTCGGCGAGCGCCCTGCCGCCCTCCTCCCGCCACTCCGGCGCCGCGTAGTGCACCAGCGCCGACTTGGCCCAGGTGTGCAGCGTCTGGAGCACGCCGATGTCGCTCTCCCGGCCGGCGAAGCGCAGCACCAGGTTCACGTAGTCCCGCGCGGGCATCAGCCCGTCCCTGGTGAGGTTCCACAGCGCGGACCAGCACAGGGCGCGGGCGAGCGGGTCGCCGAGGTCGCCCAGGCGCTCCCGCAGCGTGTCGAGCGAGGCCTCGTCGAAGCGGATCTTGCAGTACGTGAGGTCCTCGTCGTTGATCAGGATCAGCTCGGGGCGCTCGGCCCCGGCCAGCTCGGCGACGACGGTGCGCGGCCCGGCGACGTCCACCTCGGCCCTGGCGTACCGCACCAGCCGGCCCGAGATCTCCTCGCGCCGGTAGAGCCCGACCGCGACCCGGTGCGGGCGCAGGGTCGGGTGGGACGGGGACGCCTCCTGGAGGACGGCGAGCTCGGTGACGCGGCCCTGGGCGTCGTATGTCGCATGCGGCGTCAGTGAGTTGACGCCCGCGGTCTGCAGCCAGGCCCGCGACCACGCGGCCATGTCGCGGCCCGAGGTCTCCTCGAGCACGTCCAGCAGGTGCTCGAGCCGGGTGTTCCCGTACGCGTGCCGCCGGAAGTAGCGCCGGGCGCCCTCGAGGAAGGCTTCCCGCCCGGCGTAGGCGACGAGCTGCTTGAGCACGGACGCGCCCTTGGCGTACGTGATCCCGTCGAAGTTGAGCTTGGCGTCCTCCAGGTCCCCGATGTCGGCCGTGACCGGGTGGGTGGAGGGCAGTTGGTCGGCGCGGTAGGCCCACGCCTTGCGGCGGTTGGCGAAGGTGATCCAGCCATCGGTGAAGCGGGTGGCCTCGACCAGCGAGAAGGAGCCCATGAAGTCGGCGAAGGACTCCTTCAGCCACAGGTCGTCCCACCACTCCATGGTGACCAGGTCGCCGAACCACATGTGCGCCATCTCGTGCAGGATGACGCTCGCCCGGTGCTCGTACGAGGCCTGGGTGACCTTGCCCCGGAAGACGAACTCCTCCCGGAAGGTCACGCAGCCCGGGTTCTCCATTGCCCCGATGTTGTACTCCGGCACGAACGCCTGGTCGTACTTCCCGAACGGGTACGGGTAGTCGAAGTGGTCGTGGAAGAAGTCCAGGCCCTGTTTGGTGACCGTGAAGATGTCGTCCGCGTCGAAGTGCTTGGCGAGTGACCTGCGGCAGAGCGCACCGAGCGGGATCTCGAGAACCCTCCCGTCGGGCAGCGTCTGGCTGTAGTGCTCGCGCTCGAAGTGATACGGGCCCGCGACGACCGCCGTGATGTACGTCGCGATGGGCTGGGTCGTCACGAACCGCCAGGTCGAGGCCCCGGTACCGGCCCGCTCCGGGTTGCCTTCCGCCGCGCCGTTGCTCAGCACCGTCCAGTCGGCGGGGGCGGTCACGGTGAAGGTGAAGGGGGCCTTGAGGTCCGGCTGTTCGAAGTTGGCGAAGACGCGCCGGGCGTCGGCCGGTTCGTACTGCGTGTAGAGGTAGACCTCGCCGTCCTCCGGGTCGGCGAACCGGTGCAGCCCCTCGCCCGTCCTGCTGTACGCGCACTGGGCGTCCACCGTCAGCACGTTCTCCGCCAGCAGGCCGTCGAGCGCGATCCGCGCCCCGTCGAAGACCGCGGCCGGGTCCAGCTCCCGCCCGTTGAGGACCACCGAGGTCACGGACGGCGCGATCAGGTCGGCGAAGGTGGCGGCGCCGGGCTCGGCGCAGCGGAAGCGGATCGTCGTGGCCGACCGGAAGGTGCGCGGCTCGTCACCGTCCCCCGCGCCCGCGGCGGGGCCCGCCCCGACGGCCGAGCGCACGTCCAGCGCCACCTCGTACCCGTCCACGGACAGCAGCCGGGCCCGCTCGCGGGCCTCGTCACGGGTCAGGTTCTCACCGGGCACGGCGGCTCCTCTCCTCGTCATCGTCGTCTGCGTCTCACACTCTGAACGTTCGCCATGGTGTCACGCTGCGCTGACAGCCAGCACACGACATGTGCGGGAATGGCGGCGGCACCGCGCGGTGTTCTCCGGGAGTCCCCAAGCGGTAGTGACCCCTGAGGAGCTTTACGTGACCGCCTCCGAGAAAACCCCGGTCGACTTCTGGTTCGATCCGCTCTGCCCCTGGGCCTGGATGACCTCGCGCTGGATGCTCGAAGTGGAGAAGCTGCGCCCGGTGGAGGTGCGCTGGCATGTGATGAGCCTGGCGGTGCTCAACGAGAACAAGCTCGACGAGCTGCCCGAGGAGTACCGCGAGATGCTGGCCACCAAGGCCTGGGGACCGGTCCGGGTCGCCATCGCCGCCGAGCAGAAATTCGGCAACGCGGTGCTCGGCCCGCTCTACGAGGCGCTCGGCACCCGCTTCCACAACCGCGGCGAGGGCGCCACGCCGGAGGCGATCGCCGGAGCTCTGGCGGACGCCGGGCTACCGGCGGAGCTGGCCGATTACGCGGGCTCGGACGAGTACGACACCGAGCTGCGCGACTCCCACCGCGAGGGCATCGAACTGGTCGGCCAGGACGTCGGCACCCCGGTCATTTCCGTACCCGGCGCCGACGACGGGCGGGTCGCCTTCTTCGGTCCGGTCGTGACCCCGGCCCCCAAGGGTGAGGCGGCGGCCAAGCTCTGGGACGGCACCCTGATGGTGGCGTCCACCCCCGGCTTCTACGAGATCAAGAGGACGCGGACGGTCGGCCCGATCTTCGACTGAGCCACACCGCGGGCCGACGTGCACGAGGGCCCCCGCGCGTTACGTCCGCGCGGGGGCCCTTCCTTCTTTCGCCGCCTGCTGGGTGAAGGCTGAGAAGACGATCACGCAAGCAGGAGGTTCGCGGCGCGCTCCTTGGCGGCGCTGTAACGGCGGGCCACATCCTGCCAGTTGACGACCTGCCACATGGACTCGATGAAGTCCACTTTCTGGTTCCGGTACTGCAGGTAGAAGGCGAGCAGGCGCCGACCTGCTGCCGGCCACCACCGACGCCCGCGCCCGCCTCCGCGATGCGGCCCTTCTACGCCCTCGCGGGAATGGCCGGACAGCCCGTACGAGCAAAGCCCGTACGAGCAAAGGGCCGGGGCCCGCATCCAGTAACTGGTCGCGGGCCCCGACCCGTATGGCGCGGCGGCCTTACGGGACGCCGTACGCGGTGGCCTTACGGCTTGATCGCCGCGTCCTGCTTGCGCGCGTTCAGCCGGTCGCGCACCAGCGCGATCGCCACCACCAGCGCCGCGACCAGCACGGACAGCACGACCTGCTCCCGCCCCGCGTCGTCGGTGAGCATGTAGACCAGCACGAACGAGATCATCGCGATGGTCGCCCACGTCAGGTAGGGGAACAGCCACATCCGGACGATCAGCTTCTCCGGCGCCTCGCGCAGGATGATCCCCCGCATCCTCAGCTGCGTGAAGCAGATCACCAGCCAGACGAAGAGCGCGACCGCGCCCGAGGAGTTCAGCAGGAAGCTGAACACGGTGTCCGGCGACTGGTAGTTGAAGTAGACCGCGACGAAGCCGAAGACGACCGACGCCAGGATCGCGGCCTGCGGCACACCCTTGGCGTTCGTCCGCGCGAAGGCCTTCGGCGCGTCGCCGCGCTGCCCGAGCGAGAAGGCCATCCGGGAGGCGGTGTAGAGGCCGGAGTTCAGACAGGACAGCACGGCCGTCAGCACGATGACGTTCATGACCTGCCCGGCGTGCGGGATGCCGATGGAGTCGAGCGCGGCGACGTACGAGCCGTGCTCGGTGATCGCCTTGGCGTCCCACGGCAGCAGCGTCACCACGACGAAGATCGAGCCCAGGTAGAAGACGCCGATCCGCCAGATCACGCTGTTGGTGGCCTTGGTGACCGCGCGCTGCGGGTCCTCGGACTCACCGGCGGCGAGGGTGACGATCTCACTGCCCATGAAGGAGAAGACGACCATCAGTACACCGGTGAGGACGGCGCCCGCACCGTTCGGCAGGAAACCGCCGTGCGAGGTGAGGTTGGCGAGCCCCGCCGCCTCGTTCTGCGAGCCGGGCAGCAGGCCGAAGACCGCGAGCCCGCCGATGAGGATGAACACGGCGATTGCGACGACCTTGATCCCGGCGAACCAGAACTCGAACTCGCCGTACGAGCTGACGGAGGCGAGGTTGGTGGCGGTGAGCACCACCATGACGATCAGGGCCCAGGCCCACTGCGGGACGGCAGGGACCCAGCCCTCCAGGATCACGGCGCCGGCGGTCGCCTCGACCGCCAGCACCACGACCCAGAAGAACCAGTACAGCCAGCCGATCGAGAAGCCGGCCCAGCGCCCGAGGGCGCGGTCCGCGTAGGCGGAGAAGGAGCCGGAGGTCGGGTTGGCCGCGGCCATCTCGCCCAGCATCCGCATGACGAAGACGACCATGGCGCCGACGAGGGCGTAGGACAGCAGGATGCCGGGGCCCGCGGCGGCGATGCCGGAGGCGGAGCCCACGAACAGCCCGGCGCCGATGACGCCGCCGATGGCGATCATGGAGAGGTGGCGGTTCTTGAGACCCGCCTTGAGGCCGTCGGGGGAGGAGTCGTGGCCCGGGGTGCCCGGGTCCGCCGCCGTCTTCGTGGCCGTGGGTTGCGCGCTCATGTGCACGATCCTTAGCTCTCGGGTTACGAGCCCGGCCAGTGAAACGCAGGAGAAGCTTGAGGAAAACCTTTGATTCCGGATCGTTATAGGTGAGCTCCCCTTCAGATACGGCACAGACCACCCACGCGCCACCCGATGCCGTCGGCCCGGCCGTGGGCATGCCACACTCGGATCATGCGCGTCTACCTCGGCTCCGATCACGCCGGTTTCGAACTCAAGAACCACCTCGTCGAGTGGCTCAGGGCCCACGGCCACGAGCCCGTCGACTGCGGCCCGCACATCTACGACGCCCAGGACGACTACCCGCCGTTCTGCCTCCGCGCGGCCGAGAAGACCGCGGCCGACCCCGAGAGCCTCGGCATCGTGATCGGCGGCTCGGGCAACGGCGAGCAGATCGCCGCCAACAAGGTCAAGGGCGTACGGGCCGCGCTGGCCTGGAGCGAGCAGACCGCGGCCCTCGGCCGCGAGCACAACGACGCCAACGTGGTCAGCATCGGCGGCCGGATGCACACCCGCGACGAGGCGACGACGTTCGTCGAGATCTTCCTGAACACCCTGTACTCGGGCGAGGAGCGCCACACCCGCCGCATCGACATGCTCACCGCGTACGAGACCACGGGCGAGCTGCCCCCCATCCCCGCGCACCACCCCCAGCAGCCCCAGCAGGAGGGCTGAGCGCCGGATGCCCGAGGGGCACACCATCCACCGGCTGGCCGCCGACCACTTCGCGAGGTTCGGCGGCCGGTCCGTGCGTGCCGCGAGCCCGCAGGGCAAGTTCGCGGACGGCGCCGCGCTCGTCGACGGCACGGAGCTGGCGGAGACCGACGCTCACGGCAAGCACCTCTTCCTCGGCTTCGGGGCGGTCGGCTGGGTCCACATCCACCTCGGCCTCTACGGCACCTTCCGCTTCGGCGACGGCCCGGCACCCGCGCCCGTCGGCGCCGTACGGCTGCGGCTCGCCACCCCGGAGGCGTACGCGGACCTGCGCGGCCCGACCGCCTGTGAGCTGATCACGGACGGCGAGAAGCAGGCGATCCACGACCGGCTCGGCGACGATCCGCTGCGCTCCGCGACCGCGTCTGATGAGAAGAGGGGCGGCGAGCCCGCCTGGGCCCGTATCGCCCGCAGCCGTACGTCGATCGCGGCGCTGCTCATGGACCAGAAGGTCGTCGCGGGCGTCGGCAACGTCTACCGCGCGGAGGTCCTCTTCCGGCACGGCATCGACCCGTACCGGGCGGGCCGCGATCTGTCGCGGGCGGAGTGGGACGCGATCTGGGCGGATCTGGTGGCGCTGATGCGGGAAGGAGTACGGAACAACCGGATCGACACGGTCCGCCCCGAGCACACGCCGGAGGCGATGGGCCGCCCGCCGCGCGTCGACGACCACGGCGGCGAGGTGTACGTCTACCGCCGCGCGCAGTTGCCGTGCCACATCTGTGGCGGCGAGGTCCGCACCGCCGACCTCGCCGCCCGCAATCTCTTCTGGTGCCCGACCTGTCAGGCCTGACGGCCCAAGTGGCCCTGGGCCGGGCCGCTCAGAACCCGTGCGGCAGCCACGGCGCCACGTCGGAGGCGAACGCCAACGACGCCTCCCGCAACGCGCCCCCGCGCAACTCCCGTACGCGCCCCGCCCCCGCCAGCGCCGCGAGCGTGGTCCCGCCCAGATAGGCCGCCCCCAACTCCCGTACGGACAGCGCCAGATCGGCCGGGTCGTCCGTACGCCTGCAGTCGGCGCCGCCCTTGGCGTCGGCCGTGAGCCGCCAGCGTCCCTCGTTCCAGGGACAGAAGGAGTCCTGCACCTCGAACACGACGTCCACCGGCGCCGCGTACGCCCGCGCCTGAAGCGCCGCGCCGACGTCCACCAGACGTACGTGCAGTGAGTCGCGGAACCCGATCCGGCACCGGCGCGGGTCGGAGACCATGTGCAGCAGCGGGTCGTCGACCGGCCGGTTCCTGACCTTCACCGTCGACGTGAGATCGAGGTCGAAGAGGAACCTCCAGAGCGCGGCGTACGCGGCCGGGTCCGGCGCGCAGATGTCGCGCAGCAGGACCGCACCCTTCGGACCGGCCGCGTCCCACTCCGGCTCGACGGCGTAGCGCGCGTAGCCGGCCACTTCGCCGCCGGCCTCCGCCACCACGCACTGCAGCGGGGACGCGCCTGCGCGCTCCGACGGCGGGTCGAGCAGAGCGTGCCGCTCCCAGCCCGGTATCCGGACCAGCATGCCCGGGCGCAGCCCCACCGAGGCCGCGTACACCGCCTCGCACGCGTGGAGCACGGCCGCCGGGTCCGCCATCCTCAGCCGTACATCGTCCGTGCCGGGCGGGACCGCCAGCCGGACCCGGCTGGTGTCCACCTCCGCGTGCATCAGCCCGGTCGCGATGCCGTAGCCGAACCGGCCGTAGATCTCCGGCTCCGAGGCGGTCAGGATGGCGAGCGGCTCGCCCCACGCCCGTACGTCGTCCAGCTGGCGCCGCATCATCGCGCTCAGCACGCCGCGGCGGCGGTGCGTCGCGGCCACGGAGACCATCGTGACGCCGGCCGCCGGGACCAGCGCGCCGCCCGGCACCGACAGCCGGAAGCTGAACGCACCCGCCGTGCCCACTGGGCGGTCGCCGTCCCAGGCGCCGATGGAGCGCTCCACCTCGGTCAGGTCGTGGTCCAGCTCCCGCTCCTCGGGGGGCACGGCCACCCCGCCGAACGCGCGCACCAGCGTGTCGAACCACTCGTCCCACTCCGCGGGCCGCAGCACACGCAGCTCAGCCGGCACCCGTGTCGTCATACGCCATCCCTATCAGCGCATTCCTGTACGTGCGAGCGCATTTCCCGTACGCATGTGCGTCACCCGGCAGGCCGACAGTGCACATCACGGGCCCGGGTGGATAGGGTCCCGGAGCAATGGCACGCGTCGCGGGAGCAGAGACCCTGACGGCCCGGATGCGCAGGAGTTCGCACCGGGTCCGCATCGGGCTGCGCCGGGCCGGGGTCGACTACTTCCGCGGCGACGGCTCCGACTGGATCGTCCTCGCCGCCCTGATGCTCACCGTCCCGGCCATCGCCGCCGGGACGATCGCCGTCCCCGACTGGTGCCCGCCCGCGGCGCTCGTCCTCCCGATCGTGCTCGGTGGACTGCTGCTGCGGCCCGCGAGCCTGCTGCTGCTCTATGGCGGGTCCGCGGTGGGGCTGATCGTGGAGGCGGCGGTCCTCGGCCCGTACAGCCAGGGCACCTCCCGCGTCACCCCGGGCACGATTCTGCTGGTCGGAGCCATCGGCTTCGTTGGTCTCGTCATCGCCCAGTTCCGCAGCCGGGTCGGGGTGCCGTGGCGGCGCGGCGGCACCATGCTCTTCGACCTGCGCGAGCGCATCCGGGTGCAGAGCAAACTGCCCAAGCTGCCGAGAGGCTGGCACCGGGAGATGGCCCTGCGGCCGGCGGGCGGGCAGTCCTTCTCGGGCGACTTCGTCGTGGCGGCCCGTACGAACGGCGGGCGGACGCTCGAGGTCGTCCTCACCGACGTCTCGGGCAAGGGCATGGACGCGGCCTCGCGCGCCCTGCTGCTGTCGGGCGCCTTCGGCGGCCTCCTCGGCTCGCTCCCGCCGCACGAGTTCCTGCGGGCGGCCAACGGCTATCTCCTCCGCCAGGACTGGGACGAGGGCTTCGCGACCTCCATCCATATGGTCCTGGACCTGGACACCGGCGACTACGAACTGCTGTCGGCAGGCCATCTGCCGGCGCTCCAGCGCAGCGCGGGCGCGGGCACGTGGGAGGAGAAGGCGGCGGAAGGGCCGCTGCTCGGGGTCTACGACGGGGCGCAGTTCGACCCGATCAAGGGGACGCTGCGCCAGGGCGACGTACTGATGCTCTTCACGGACGGCCTGGTCGAGTCCTCCGAGCGCGACCTGACCGAGGGCATGGACCGCCTGACGGGCGCCGCGGACCGCTATATCTCATCCGGCTTCCAGGGTGCGGCGTGGCACCTGATCGAGGCGGTGGCCAGGGATGTCAACGACGACCGGGCGCTGCTGCTGATCTGCCGGGACTGAGCGGCCCCCGGGCCGCTTGGCGGGTCTCGATCGCCGCGCGCCCGAAGGGACGGTCGAGCTTGTTGCGCCGATGGCACACCTGAAGGGCGCCTGAACGGCCGAACGGCCCCGGAGCGGGGGCTCCGGGGCCGTTCACGCATGCGCAGGCGGTGCGCCCTCAGGCAGCCTTGACCGGCTTCGAGCGGTCGCGCGCCAGCTCCGCCGCGTCCTTCTTGAAGGCCCACTCCATCCTGGGCTCCATCGCGAAGCGGAACATCCGCTGTACGGGCCTGGTGCACAGCACTGTGATGAAGGCCGCGGCGATGAAGGTGACGGCGACGGCCCCCAGCGGCGTGTGCAGCCACGCGTAGTCGTCGTACCAGTGCCAGAAGCGGGAACCCTTGGCGAGGAAGCCGTGCAGCAAGTAGCCGTACAGCGTCCCGGCGCCCAGCGCCGTGAACCACATGTGCCGCCGCGGCACCCAGGCGAAGAAGCAGGAGACGAGCACCATCGAGCAGCCGAACAGCGCGAGCGTCATCACCAGGCCGCTCCACCAGGGGCCGCCGAGCTCCTGGGCGCTGTCCCGGTGGTAGAACCACGCCGAGGACATCCGGGGGCCCGCCCAGTACGCGACGACGGTCGCCACGGCGAAGGCCGGAACGGAGAGGATCCGCACTTCGCGGCGGCGCATCAGCTGGAAGTGCTCCGGCTTCATGAAGAGGCCGACCACGAAGAACGGCAGGAACTGCAGGACGCGCTGGAGGTCGAGGTCGTCGCCGATGTCCGGAGAGATCGAGGCGAGCGCGGCGATGGCCAGCGCGAGCGCCACGGGCCAGCGGACCAGCTTCCACAGCGGGGTGGACAGCCGCCAGACGAAGAGCGCGGCCAGGAACCACGTCAGGTACCAGGGGTCGAGCAGACTGATGGGGTACCCGGGGTCGTCGTCCGCCCACTGCTTGAAGAAGCTGTACGCGACCTCGAAGAGGACGTACGGCACCGCGATCCCGGTCACCAGCCGCTTGAGCCGGTCCGGCCGCATGTCGAAACTACGGGAGAAATAGCCGGAGATGAGGATGAACGCCGGCATATGGACGGTGTAGATGACCATGTAGAGCGCTTCTGCGGCACGGCTGCCGTCGGTGAGCGGCTCCCAGGCGTGTCCGCAGGCCACCATCACGATGGCCAGGTACTTCGCGTTGTCGAAGAACGCGTCGCGCTGCTTCGGCTCGCCGCGCTTGGGCGGTGTGTCCGGCTTGTCGCGTCCGGCCGCTCTTATGTCGGGTCGTTGCGGGATGTCCGCCGATTCCCGGGCCGGGGGGAGTGGTGCCCGCTGATAGTCGTGCGGGCTCAGTGAGTTCGTCACAGGCCCTCCCACCAGGAACTGGGGGAGACGATTCGCGACCTCACTGCGCATGCGGGGGTCAGGGCAGCGTGGAACATCTGAGGCACGATAGCGCCGGGTGCGGAATCCGTAAAACCTCCCTCGCTATGCCGTCAAGTGCCCGTTCTATCACGGCTAGTCCCACTTAAATCGGTCAAATCACCCCGGGATGGCCGCCCTCATGTGGCAGTGAACACGTGGCCGACGGTGTGTCACCGGGGGGCATCACCGGCCACGTTGGTGGCACGATGGTCGAAGCGGGGGTGTGCGGGGCATCATCCCCGGGCCGGTGAGGCTTTTCCGACCGAGGGTGTGATCCGTTGTGGCCATTTCGCTGTCCGTGGTGGTGCTGTTGGCGATCGTCCTGGTGGTCATGATCCGCTCAGGTTCGATCAAAGCTGGGCCCGCCATCGTGGCGGCGCTGTTCGGCTTCTTCCTGGCGTCGACCGACATGGCCCCGTCGATAAACCGCTTCCTCAACTCGATATCCGAGACGATCAGCCAGATCAACCTCTGAGCGTCGTGGGTCGCGGAAACGCCTCCGGCCCGGTTCTGCGAGCCTTCGAGAGCACTCGCAGAACCGGGCCGGAGGCCGCTGAGCGGGCGACGGGAATCGAACCCGCGTAGCCAGTTTGGAAGACTGGGGCTCTACCATTGAGCTACGCCCGCACGCGCCGACGATCATGAGAAGCGCGGCGCACGGACTGCATCGTAGCGGGTCCGGGCGCCCCCGCGCACACTCCATTCCGCCCCCTGTAATGCGGCAGCCGCAGCTCGGCTGGGCATGTACCCTACGTGTCGCACCAGCGGGGTGTGGCGCAGCTTGGTAGCGCGTCCGCTTTGGGAGCGGAAGGTCGTCGGTTCGAATCCGGCCACCCCGACCATCAAGATCACGTTGTGGGGCCCGTCCTGCTTGCGGTTACTATGCAAGCTACGTGCCCGTGTGTCTCTGTACCGGGCGCGATCCGCCGAAACTCAGCACAGCTGAGACCGGCAGACCCCAGAAATCAGCCCCCAAGGAGACCGAACCGTGAAGAGCGCCGTGGAGACCCTGAACCCGACTCGGGTTCGGCTCACTGTCGAGGTGCCCTTCGAGGAGCTCAAGCCCAGCCTCGACGCGGCGTACAAGAAGATCAACCAGCAGGTCACGGTGCCGGGCTTCCGTAAGGGCAAGGTACCGGCGCGCGTCATCGACCAGCGGTTCGGCCGCGGCGCGGTCCTCGAGGAGGCCGTGAACGACGCGCTGCCGAAGTTCTACACCGAGGCCGTCAACGAGGGTGACCTGAACCCGCTGGGCCAGCCCGAGGTCGACATCACCGAGCTCAAGGACAACGAGCTCCTCGCCTTCACCGCCGAGGTCGACGTCCGCCCGTCCATCGAGATCCCGGACTTCTCCGGCATCGAGGTCGAGGTCGACGCCATCGAGGTCTCCGACGAGGAGGTCGAGAAGTCCGTCGAGCAGCTCCGTGAGCGCTTCGCCGCCACCTCCCCGGTCGAGCGCGCTGCCGCCGAGGGCGACGTCGTGACGCTCGACCTGGAGGCCAGCGTCGAAGGCGAGGTCCTGGAGGACGGCGTCGCCAAGGGCGTCAGCTACACCATCGGCTCCGGCGAGCTCCTCGACGGCATCGACGAGGCCGTGACCGGCCTCGAGGCCGGCGGCTCCGCCACCTTCACCTCCGAGCTCAAGGGCGGTTCCGCCGCGGGCAAGGAGGCCGAGGTCAAGGTCGACGTCACCGCCGTCGCCGTCCGCGAGCTGCCCGAGCTCGACGACGACTTCGCCCAGCTGGCCAGCGAGTTCGACACCCTCGAGGAGCTCAAGGCGGACAGCCGCAAGCGTCTCGAGCAGTCGAAGAAGTACGAGCAGGCCACCCAGGCGCAGGAGAAGGTCCTGGACGCCCTCATCGGGCTGGTCGAGGTGCCGATCCCCGAGAAGCTCCTCGAGGACGAGATCGGGACCCGCAAGCACAACCTGGAGCACCACCAGCTCGGCCAGATGGGCCTGGACCTCGAGGCGTACCTCAAGATCCAGGAGAAGTCCGCAGAGGAGTTCGAGGCCGAGCTGAAGGAGCAGGCCGAGAAGGGCATCAAGACCCAGTTCGTCCTCGACGAGCTGGTCTCCCGGGAACAGCTGTCCGTCGGCCAGGAGGAGCTCACCGAGCACCTCATGCGCCGTGCGCAGTCCTCCGGCATGAGCCCGGACCAGTTCGCCCAGGCCGTCGTCGAGGGCGGCCAGGTGCCGATGCTCGTCGGCGAGGTCGCCCGCGGCAAGGCCCTCGCGCTGGTCGTCGAGGCCGCCACGGTCAAGGACACGAACGGCGAGGCCGTGGACCTGGACGACGAGGACGAGACCGCCGAGACGGTGACGGCCGAGGAGCCGGCCGCCGCCGCGGACGAGGCGGAGACGGTGGAGACGGCGGAGGCCGCCGAGGAGAAGCCCGAGGCCTGATCACCGGCCCCGGGGCCCTTGAGCCCCGCGACGGGCCCGGGCGCGCAGCACGGCGCGCCCGGGCCCGTCGCCGCTCCGCCGCCCGGTCCCGCTGCTCCGCCACCCGGTCGCGCCGCGCCGCCGGGTACCCCCCCTGCGCTCACAGCGAACAGTTCGCTGTGCGGGATGGCGCCCGCCGACCAGCGCGTTAGGGTCCGTAGGTATGAGGGCAGGGGGAGTCCCCGCGCCCACAAGAAGACGCTGACGGCGCGCGGCCGTCAAACAACGAGCAGGTGGATACGTGACGAATCTGATGCCTTCGGCCGCCGGCGGCGAGCCGACCTTCGGTACCCACGGCGACCAGGTCTACAACCGGCTGCTCAACGAGCGGATCATCTTCCTCGGCCAGCCTGTCGACGACGAGATCGCCAACAGGATCACGGCGCAGCTGCTCCTCCTTGCCGCAGACCCGGACAAGGACATCAACCTCTACATCAACTCCCCGGGCGGCTCGATCACGGCCGGCATGGCGATCTACGACACCATGCAGTACATCCCGAACGACGTGATCACCATCGCCATGGGCCTGGCCGCCTCCATGGGCCAGTTCCTGCTGAGCGCCGGCACCCCGGGCAAGCGCTTCGCGCTGCCGAACGCGGAGATCCTCATCCACCAGCCCTCCGCGGGCCTGGCGGGCTCCGCCTCGGACATCAAGATCCACGCCGAGCAGCTGCTGCGCACCAAGAAGAAGATGGCGGAGCTGACCGCGTTCCACACCGGTCAGACCGTCGAGCAGATCACCCACGACTCGGACCGCGACCGCTGGTTCTCCGCCGAGGAGGCGAAGGCGTACGGCCTGGTCGACGACGTCATGGCCACGGCGGCCGGCGTTCCGGGCGGTGGCGGCACCGGGGCCTGAGCCCCGCAGGCCACCCCGCAGCCGACCCCAGCCCACTGATCGCCACCAGGATGGTGAAGAACCAGATGAACAACTTCCCCGGCAGCGGCCTGCACCAGGGCCCGGTCGCAGAGTCCCGTTACGTTGTCCCGCGCTTCGTCGAGCGCACCTCCCAGGGCGTCCGTGAGTACGACCCGTACGCGAAGCTCTTCGAGGAGCGCGTGATCTTCCTGGGCGTGCAGATCGACGACGCCTCGGCCAACGACGTCATGGCGCAGCTGCTGTGCCTGGAGTCGATGGACCCGGACCGGGACATCTCGATCTACATCAACTCGCCCGGCGGCTCCTTCACGGCCCTCACGGCGATCTACGACACGATGCAGTTCGTGAAGCCCGACATCCAGACGGTCTGCATGGGCCAGGCGGCGTCCGCCGCGGCCGTGCTGCTCGCCGCCGGCACCCCCGGCAAGCGGATGGCGCTGCCCAACGCGCGAATCCTGATCCACCAGCCGTACAGCGAGACCGGCCGCGGCCAGGTCTCCGACCTGGAGATCGCGGCCAACGAGATTCTGCGGATGCGTTCGCAGCTGGAGGAGATGCTGGCCAAGCACTCCACCACGCCGATTGAGAAGATCCGCGACGACATCGAGCGCGACAAGATCCTCACCGCCGAGGAGTCGTTGGCGTACGGTCTGGTCGACCAGATCGTGTCCACCCGGAAGAGCTCCGTGGGACTGGGCGGCTGACAGTACCGTTGGCAACCCCTTGGGCCGGTCACGGTCAAGTGAACCGGGCCAAGGGGGGCCCGCACGGGGGGCCCGGCAAGGTACCGTCGATAGGCAAGCACCCGGGTCTGCGCAGGCGATGCAGATCCCAGGCGAAGGGGAAGCACCTCGTGGCACGCATCGGTGACGGCGGCGACCTGCTCAAGTGCTCATTCTGCGGGAAGAGCCAGAAGCAGGTGAAGAAGCTCATCGCAGGTCCCGGTGTGTACATCTGCGACGAGTGCATCGATCTCTGCAACGAGATCATCGAGGAAGAGCTCGCCGAGACTTCCGAGGTGCGGTGGGAGGAACTCCCCAAGCCCCGGGAGATCTACGAGTTCCTCGAGGGGTACGTCGTCGGCCAGGAGGCCGCCAAGAAGGCGCTGTCGGTGGCCGTCTACAACCACTACAAGCGCGTACAGGCGGGCGAGAACGGCCAGGGCGGGCGTGACGACGGCATCGAGCTGGCGAAGTCCAACATCCTGCTGCTGGGCCCCACAGGCTCCGGCAAGACCCTCCTCGCCCAGACCCTCGCCCGGATGCTCAACGTCCCCTTCGCCATTGCCGATGCCACCGCGCTCACCGAGGCGGGTTACGTCGGCGAAGACGTCGAGAACATCCTGCTGAAGCTGATCCAGGCCGCCGACTACGACGTCAAGAAGGCCGAGACCGGCATCATCTACATCGACGAGATCGACAAGGTCGCTCGGAAGAGCGAGAACCCGTCGATCACCCGCGACGTCTCCGGCGAGGGCGTCCAGCAGGCGCTGTTGAAGATCCTGGAGGGCACGACGGCCTCGGTCCCCCCGCAGGGCGGCCGCAAGCACCCGCACCAGGAGTTCATCCAGATCGACACGACGAACGTGCTGTTCATCGTGGGCGGCGCCTTCGCGGGCCTGGAGAAGATCATCGAGGCGCGGGCGGGCGCGAAGGGCATCGGCTTCGGCGCCACGATCCGCTCCAAGCGCGAGGTCGACTCCTCGGACCACTTCCGCGAGGTCATGCCGGAGGACCTGGTGAAGTTCGGGATGATCCCGGAGTTCATCGGCCGCCTGCCGGTCATCACCTCGGTCCACAACCTCGACCGCGAGGCGCTGCTCCAGATCCTCGTCGAGCCGCGTAACGCGCTCGTCAAGCAGTACCAGCGGCTCTTCGAACTCGACGGCGTGGAGCTGGACTTCGACCGCCCGGCCCTCGAGGCCATCGCCGACCAGGCGATCCTGCGCGGCACGGGCGCGCGCGGCCTGCGCGCCATCATGGAAGAGGTCCTGATGTCGGTGATGTACGAGGTCCCGTCCCGCAAGGACGTGGCCCGGGTCGTCATCACCGAAGAGGTCGTCCACTCCAACGTCAACCCCACCCTCGTCCCGCGGGAGCCCCGAGCGATCGGCAAGGGCGAACGCCACGAGAAGAGCGCGTAGCGCGCGGCCCGTTCACACGCGCCGAAGGGGCGCCCGGCATCAACTGCCGGGCGCCCCTTCGGCGTTGCTCCTGCTGCCTACTTCTCGACGCGGACCTCGTTGCGGAACTTGGCGGTGGTCTCCGCCCACTCCTCGATGGACGGCGGCTTGAGGGCGCTCGGGTCGGTGGCCGTGTCCGACGGACCCCACATGACGAGGGCGGCCGTGCTGTCGTCGCCCCACACGCAGAACGGCGTCTTGATGACCTGAAGGTCGTACTCGCCGCACTTCATCAGGTCGCCGTCGAAGCCCGAAGGCTTCTGCTCGGTGGTCTTGGTGCCCTTGGTGAGGCCCTCCGAGATGATCGCGTCCACGGCCTGCTCGGGGTCGGTGACGTTGCCGTACGCTCCGCCGAACCCGATCTTCGCGTCGTCGCTCTTGTACGACGCGCCCGTGGACTGGCCGTCCTCGATGCCGTCGCCGCTGCCGCTCTCCGACGGCGCCTTCTGGCTGTCGTCCTTGGTGTACTTGCCGCCGAGGACCGTCTTCGGCGTCGCCAGCTTGTAGTCGCCGCCGCCACCACCGCCGCCCACGATGAAGTAGGCGCCGGCCGCTATCACCGCGACCCCCACCACACCGGCGATGATGCCGATCGTCTTGCCCTTGCCGCCGCCGCCCTGCGGGGGCGGGGGCGGGGGAGTGCCGCCCCAACCGCCCTGCGGCTGCTGGCCGTACGGGCCGGGCTGTTGCTGCGGCTGGCCCTGCGGGTAGCCGTAGCCCTGCTGCGGCGGCACCTGGCCGGGGCCCTGCTGCGGGTATCCGTAGCCGGGCTGAGGCTGGCCCTGGGGCTGCTGGGGCGGCTGGCCGTAGGGACCCGGCTGCTGCGGCTGGCCGCCGTACGGACCGGGCTGGTTGTAGCTCATGGGGTTCCTCTCGCGGTTACTACTGCTTGATTTCGACGCGCGCGTCGTTGCGTACCTCGGCCGTGGTCTCCGCCGCGGCTCCGATGTCGGCCTTGCCCGAGATGGCGGCGACCGGGTCCACGATCAGGACGCCGCCGACCGTGCTGGAGTCGCCCCAGATGCAGACGGGGATCTCGGCGGTCTTGACGGGCGCGTTCGGGTCATCGTTCGTGACCTTGAACTTCTGGCACTTCATGACGGCGCTGCCGAGGTCTTCGCGCTCGACCGTCTCCGGGCTGCCGACCGGTTCGGTGTCGCCCTCGTCGCCGGCGGACTTCGTCAGCACGACGAACATGGCGTCCACGACCTGTTCAGGGTTCTCGATCTTCCCCCAGAGTCCGGTGAACAGCATCGACTTCTTGGAGCCGGACGCGTATTCGGCCTGGACCGGATGGGGGTCGGACACCCCTGGCATCCGCTTGAGCTCCTCCTTGTCGCTGGAGCTCATGCTGGAGTCGTCCTTGCCCGGGCCCTGGCGCTTGTACTCCTTCGCCACGGTGGCCGGCGTCGTCAGCTTGTGCGGACCGCCATCCGCCGCACTGCCCTTGCCGCTCAGCAGGAAGTACGCACCGGCGGCCACCGCCACGACGGCGACTGCCGCGCCGACGATGATCCCGGTCTTCCTGCTGCTGCCGCCCTGCGGAGGCATCGGCGGCATCTGTCCGTACGGGAGCTGCTGACCAGGCTGGCCGTAAGGACCGGGCTGCTGCCCGTAAGGGCCCGGCTGCTGCGGCTGACCGCCGTACGGGCCCTGCTGTCCCTGACCCTGGCCCGGATAGCCGTAGCCCTGCTGCGGCGGCCCCTGGCCGGGGCCCGCCTGCGGGGAGCCGTATCCGGGCTGACCGGCCGCGCCGCCCTGGGCGTACGGGTTGGGCGCACCGCCCCCGTAGGGACCAGGCTGCGGTGGCGGCTGGTGGTAACTCATTGCATCCCCTCGTTGACAAGACAGTTGGGCACATCCTTCCGGACGTCTTATGCGGTCTTTAACCCGGGGGAGCAACAGGTTGGAAACTGTTGTCGGACAGGTGCGGGCCCACCGGATCAAATGGGACGCGCTGTCGCGCACCGACGGTGTTCGACCGCCCTCAGGCTGCCCGGGAAGCGGCCCGGGAAGCGGCTCGGGAAGCGGTTCGTAAGCGCCCCGGCGCGGCCCTTACACTGGCCGTCGTGACCGACAACACCCAGCGCCCCCAGGACGGGGCCAACAGCGCGCGCCCAGCAGACCTGCCGACCCAGTACGCACCGGCCGAGGTAGAGGGGCAGCTGTACGAGCGCTGGGTAGAGCGCGGCTACTTCGAGGCGGACGCGAAGAGCGACAAAGAGCCGTACACGATCGTCATCCCGCCGCCCAACGTCACCGGCTCGCTCCACCTCGGCCACGCCTTCGAGCACACGCTGATCGACGCCCTCACCCGCCGCAAGCGGATGCAGGGTTACGAGACGCTGTGGCAGCCCGGCATGGACCACGCCGGTATCGCGACGCAGAACGTCGTGGAGCGGGAGCTGGCCAAGGAGGGCAAGTCGCGCCATGACCTCGGCCGCGAGGCGTTCGTCGAGCGGGTGTGGAAGTGGAAGGCCGAGTCCGGCGGCCAAATCTCCGGCCAGATGAAGCGCCTCGGCGACGGCGTCGCCTGGTCCCGCGAGCGCTTCACCATGGACGAGGGGCTGTCCCAGGCCGTCCAGACCATCTTCAAGCGGCTCTACGACGACGAGCTGATCTACCGCGCCGAGCGCATCATCAACTGGTGTCCGCGCTGCCTGACCGCCATCTCCGACATCGAGGTGGAGTACCAGGACGACGAGGGCGAGCTGGTCTCGATCCGCTACGGCGCCGGCGCTGCGTCTGATGCAAAAACGGAGGCGATCGTCGTCGCGACGACGCGCGCCGAGACGATGCTCGGTGACACGGCCGTCGCCGTCCACCCCGACGACGAGCGCTACCGGCACCTCGTCGGCACCGAGATCGAACTGCCGCTGACCGGCCGCCGTATCCCGGTGGTCGCGGACGAGCACGTCGACCCGGAGTTCGGCACCGGCGCCGTCAAGGTCACGCCCGCCCACGACCCGAACGACTTCGAGATCGGGCAGCGGCACGACCTGCCCTCGCTCACCGTGATGGACGAGCACGCGGTCATCACGGCGCACGGCCCGTTCCAGGGCCTGGACCGGCTCGAGGCCCGGTCGGCGATCGTCGCCGCGCTCCGCGCCGACGGCCGTATCGTCGCCGAGAAGCGCCCGTACACCCACTCCGTCGGCCACTGCTCGCGCTGCAAGACCACGATCGAGCCGCGTCTTTCGATGCAGTGGTGGGTCAGGGTCGGCCCGTTGGCGAAGGCCGCGGGCGACGCGGTCCGCGACGGCCGGGTCACCATCCACCCCAAGGAGATGGAGTCCCGCTACTTCGGCTGGGTCGACAACCTCCACGACTGGTGCATCTCGCGCCAGCTGTGGTGGGGCCACCGCATCCCGGTCTGGTACGGGCCGGAGGGCGAGGTCGTCTGCGTCGGTCCCGACGAGGAGCCTCCGAGCGGGGAGGGCTGGCACCAGGACAGCGATGTGCTGGACACCTGGTTCTCGTCCGGCCTGTGGCCGTTCTCCACGCTCGGCTGGCCGCAGCGGACCGAGAGCCTCGAGAAGTTCTATCCGAACTCGGTCATGGTCACGGGCTACGACATCCTCTTCTTCTGGGTCGCCCGGATGATGATGTTCGGGCTCTACGCGATGGACGGCGCCCCGCCGTTCCACACCATCGCCCTGCACGGCATGGTCCGCGACCAGTTCGGCAAGAAGATGTCGAAGTCCTTCGGCAACGCGGTCAACCCGCTGGACTGGATGGACAAGTACGGCTCCGACGCCGTCCGTTTCACCCTGGCCCGCGGCGCCAACCCGGGTGTCGACGTGCCGATCGGCGAGGACTGGGTCCAGGCGTCCCGGAACTTCGCCAACAAGATCTGGAACGCGACGCGCTTCGCGCTGATGAACGGCGCGACGGTCGAGGGCGAACTCCCGGCCGCCGCGGAGCTGCGGGCCGAGGACCGCTGGATCCTGTCCCGGCTGAACAGCGTCATCGCCGAGGTCGACGCGTACTACGAGGACTACCAGTTCTCCAAGCTCAGCGAGGCCCTGTTCCACTTCGCCTGGGACGAGGTCTTCGACTGGTACGTCGAGCTGTCCAAGACCACCTTCGCCAAGGGCGGCCCGGCCGCCGACGCATCCCGGCGCGTCCTGGGCGAGGTCCTGGACGTGACGCTGCGGCTGCTGCACCCCGTCGTCCCGTTCGTCACCGAGGCGCTGTGGACCACGCTCACCGGCCAGGAGTCGGTCGTGGTTGCCGACTGGCCGCGCGACAGCGGGTTTCGCGACCGGGAGGCCGAGCGGGAGATCGAGACCGTCCGGCAGGTCGTCACGGAGGTCCGCCGGTTCCGGGCCGACCAGGGCCTGCAGCCCGGCCAGAAGGTCCCGGCCCGGCTGGATCTGGCCGGCAGCCCGGCGCTCGCGGACCACGAGGACGCGATCCGGCAGCTGCTGCGCCTCCAGCCGGAGGGCGAGGGCTTCACGGCGACGGCCACCCTGCCGGTGGCCGGGGCGACGGTCGCCCTCGACCTGTCGGGCGCGATCGACGTGGAGGCCGAGCGGAAGCGGCTGGCGAAGGACCTGGCGGCGGCCGAGAAGGAGCTGTCGCAGACGACGGCGAAGCTGGGCAACGAGGCGTTCCTGGCGAAGGCCCCGGACCAGGTCGTGGACAAGATCCGCAAGCGCCAGGAGACCGCGAAGTCCGGCATCGAGCGCATCTCCGCCCAGCTGGCGGCCCTGCCCCAGGGCTGAGTCACCGGCGTTCCGCAGCACGCTGAAGGCCCCGCGCACTGCGCGGGGCCTTCGTCATGGACGCCACCACCGCGTCCGTAGACTGGGGGCGTGAGTGAGCGCCCCGAGAACGACGGCCCCGAAGGCCCTGACGGCCGGAACGACCGCGGCCCCGACCCCCTCGCCCAGTTCGACGAGATCGTCGAGGAGGAGACCAGCCGCGACCCCGATCTCGCGGTGATCGAGGCTGGCAGCAGGACCCTGCGTACGCAGGCCGGGCCGCCGCAGGGCGACGTCATCCCGGCCAGGCCCGCCGACCCCGAGGTGGACAAGGCGCTGCGCGAGGTCGAGGCCGAGCTGGCGGGCCGCTGGGGCGAGACCAGGCTCGAACCGTCCACGGTCCGGATCGAGGCCCTGATGGACGTCCTCGGCCAGCCGCAGCGCGCGTATCCCGCCATCCATGTCACGGGCACCAACGGCAAGACCAGCACCGCCCGGATGATCGAGGCCCTGCTGGCCACGTTCGAGCTGCGCACCGGCCGCTACACCAGCCCGCACGTCCAGTCCGTCACCGAGCGGATCAGCCTCGACGGCGGGCCGGTCTCCGCCGAGCGGTTCATCGAGACGTACCGCGACATCCAGCCGTACCTGGAGATGGTCGACGCCTCCCAGGAGCACCGGCTGTCCTTCTTCGAGGTGCTGACGGGCATGGCGTACGCGGCGTTCGCCGATGCGCCGGTCGACGTCGCGGTCGTCGAGGTCGGCATGGGCGGCACCTGGGACGCGACGAACGTGATCGACGGCCAGGTGGCCGTGGTCACCCCGATCGCGCTGGACCACACCGACCGGCTCGGCGATACGCCCGGGACCATCGCCGGCGAGAAGGCGGGCATCGTCAAGCAGGGCGCGACCGTCGTCCTCGCCCAGCAGCCGGTCGACGCGGCGCAGGTGATGCTCAAGCGGGCGGCCGAGATGGACGCCACCGTGGCCCGCGAGGGCATGGAGTTCGGGGTGGTGAGCCGGGAGGTCGCGGTCGGCGGGCAGCTGCTGACGCTGCGCGGCCTGGGCGGCGAGTACCCGGACGTCTTCCTGCCGCTGCACGGCGCGCACATGGCGCACAACGCGGTGGTGGCGCTGGCCGCCGTCGAGGCCTTCTTCGGCATCGGCTCGCAGCACGCCCGCACGCTCGACCTCGAGACCGTACGCGCGGCGTTCGCGTCGGTCTTCTCGCCGGGCCGCCTGGAGGTCGTACGGCGCAGCCCGACGGTGATCCTCGACGCGGCGCACAATCCGAGCGGGGCGCAGGCGGCGGCCGCGGCGGTCGGCGAGGCGTTCGGCTTCAGCCGGCTGGTCGGGGTGGTCGGCACGAGCGGCGACAAGGATGTGAAGGGCTTCCTGGAGGCCTTCGAGCCGATCTTCGCCGAGGTCGTGGTGACCCGGAACTCCACTCACCGCGCGATGGACGTGGACGAGCTCGCGGCGATCGCCGTCGAGGTGTTCGGCGAGGAGCGGGTGCAGGTGGAGCCGCGGCTCGACGACGCCCTGGAGGCGGCGATCACGCTCGCCGAGGAGGAGAGCGAGTTCGCGGGCGGGGGCGTGCTGGTGACCGGCTCCGTGATCACGGTCGGCGAGGCCCGGCTGCTGCTCGGGAGGGCCTGAGATGCGAACCCTGTGCGCTTCCACGCTGATCGGCGAGTTCTTCGTGATCGGCTTCGCGGGTCTGGTCGCCATGCAGACGGCCGGCCTGCACGCGACCACCGTCTGGGCGGTCAGCGGCACCGCCATGGTGCTGAGCGTCCTGCTGTGCGGCATGCTGTCCCGGCCGGGGGCCGTGCAGACCGGCTGGGCGCTGCAGATCGGGCTGATCGCCAGCGGTTTCGTCGTCCCGGTGATGTTCTTCCTCGGCGCGGTCTTCGCGGCCCTGTGGTGGGCCTCGGTCCACTTCGGCCGGAAGGTCGACGAGGCGAAGGCCCGGTTCGCGGCCCAGGCCGCGGCCCCAGGATCCGACGCTGCGTGACGGTGCCGCCATTCGCCCATGTAGCCTCTTCGCACCCGCACATTGCCGCCACCGTCGGCGTATCTCCAAAGGAGCCCGCACCGTGAGCCAGCGCACGCTCGTCCTGCTCAAGCCCGACGCCGTACGACGCGGTCTGATCGGCGAGATCGTCGGCCGTATCGAGAAGAAGGCCGGCTGGAAGATCAGTGCCCTGGAGATGCGCCACCTGGACCGCTCGCTGCTGGAGCAGCACTACGCAGAGCACGTCGGGAAGCCGTTCTACGAGCCGCTGGTGGAGTTCATGTCCTCAGGCCCGGTCGTGGCCCTGGTCGTCGAGGGTGAGCGGGTCGTCGAGGGCCTGCGGGCCCTGGCCGGTCCGACCGACCCGATCGCGGCCGCGCCCGGCAGCATTCGCGGCGATTTCGGCACGATCGTTCGCGAGAACCTGATCCACGCCTCGGACTCGGAGGAGTCCGCCGAGCGTGAGCTGAAGCTGTTTTTTCCCACGGTTGGCTGAAGGCTGCATTTTCCCGTTTTTCCCCTGACGGCTCGTCAGTCGTTTCCGCCTTGTGACCTGGGGCTACCTCAATTATTCGTTCGAACCCTGGCATATGCTCGGCGAAACGGGGAACCTGTCACTCCGACACGACGTCACCAATACGGGGGTAGGCGCGTGTTCTGCTGACAATGGCGGAGTAGCCCTCGCGGCGCGTTCGATCCGGCGTGACTACGATGGACTCCACGCCCTTACAGCGTTCACCTCGCCGACCTACACACACTCGCTCCAGCTGGGAAGGCCAGACGTATCCTCATGGGGAACAATATGTCGTTCATCGGCCGTGACATGGCTGTCGACCTCGGCACCGCCAACACGCTGGTGTACGTCAGGGGTCGTGGGATCGTCCTCAACGAGCCATCCGTCGTCGCCATCAATACGAACACCGGCGGCATCCTGGCGGTCGGCGCGGAAGCGAAGAAGATGATCGGCCGCACCCCCGGCAACATCGTCGCGGTCCGACCTCTCAAGGACGGCGTCATCGCCGACTTCGAGATCACCGAGCGGATGCTCCGCTATTTCATCCTGAAGATCCATAAGCGCCGCTATCTCGCCCGCCCCCGGGTCGTCGTGTGCGTCCCCTCCGGTATCACGGGCGTCGAGCGCCGCGCTGTCATCGAGGCGTCCACCCAGGCGGGCGCCCGCCAGGTGCACATCATCGAGGAACCGATGGCGGCCGCGATCGGCTCCGGCCTCCCGGTCCACGAGGCCACGGGCAACATGGTCGTGGACATCGGCGGCGGCACCACCGAGGTCGCCGTGATCTCGCTCGGAGGAATCGTCACGGCACAGTCGATCCGGGTCGCCGGCGACGAGCTGGACAACGCGATCATCCAGCACATCAAGAAGGAGTACAGCCTCCTTCTTGGTGAGCGGACCGCCGAGAGCATCAAGATCACCATTGGCTCGGCCTACGACAACGAGGACGACGAGCACACCGAGATCCGCGGCCGCGACCTCGTCAGCGGCCTGCCGAAGACCGTCGTCATCTCCACCGGCGAGGTCCGCAAGGCCATGGAGGAGCCGCTCAACGCGATCGTCGACGCGGTCAAGACGACCCTCGACAAGTGCCCGCCGGAGCTCTCCGGCGACGTGATGGACCGCGGCATCGTGCTCACCGGCGGCGGTGCGCTGCTGCGCGGCCTCGACGAGCGGCTGCGCAGCGAGACCGGCATGCCGATCCATATCGCCGAGGACCCCCTGGACTCCGTCGCGCTCGGTTCCGGCAAGTGTGTCGAGGAGTTCGAGGCGCTCCAGCAGGTGCTGGACGCTCAGCCCCGCAGATGACGGAGCGGAACGTGAACCCCACGCGCAGAGCTGTCGCGCGTGGGGCCTCCCCACCGTAGGTCAGGGAGCGGATCGTTCGCACATCGGAACATCCGGCACGACAACTGCCTGACGATTCCCGGACTTTTCCGGGACAATTCCCGAGCAGGACACCCGCATCCGACGAGGAAGGCACGGCCGCCGCACGTGAGGGACACACGAGAGAGCCGGTTGCTCCTGGTGCTGCTGATCGCCATCGCGTTCGCCCTGATCACGGTGGACATCCGCGGTGGCGAGAACTCCCCGCTCGACAGCGCCCGGCGGGCAGCCGCGTCGGCCTTCGGTCCCGTCGAGAACGGTGTCGCCTCCGCCGTGGACCCCATCGGCAACGCCATCGGGGCGGTGCGCGACTCCGACGCGCGGCACAACCGGATCGCCGACCTGGAGCGCGAGAACGCCGCTCTCAAGGCCAGGCTCGGCAGCGACGACCGTACCCGGGGCAGGGCCGCCGAGCTCGACAAGATGCTCAAGACCGCGGGCGCGGGCCGGTACGGCATCAAGGGCGCCGAGGTCATCGCCATAGGAGCCGCCCAGGGCTTCTCCTGGACCGTCACCATCGACGCGGGCAGCGACGACGGCATCGCCCGCGACATGACCGTGCTCAACGGCGACGGCCTCGTCGGCCGCGTCACCACCGTCTCCCCGTCGACCTCGACCGTCCTGCTCGCCAACGACCCGGACTTCACGGTCGGCACGCGCATGGAGAAGACCGCGGAACTGGGCTTCGCCACCGGCCAGGGCGACCGGCCGCTGCGCCTCCAGCTCCTCAACAGCAAGGCCAAGGTGCGGAAGGGCGACCGGCTCATCACCTTCGGCTCGCGCGCCGACCGGCCGTTCGTACCCGGCGTACCGGTCGGCGAGGTCATCCGCGTCGACCCCCTGGGCAACGACCTCACCCGCACCCTCCAGGTCCGCCCGTTCGTCGGCTTCACCAAGCTCGACATCGTCGGGATCGTCGTCCAGCCGCCGCGCAAGGACCCGCGCGACACGGTGCTGCCGCCGCCCGCCAAGCCCAAGCCGACGCCCACGGTCACCGTCACCGCCACCCCCTCCGCCGGAGGATCGGCCGACCCTTCGGGCTCGGCGAGCCCGTCGGCGGCCGGCGCCACCCCCGCCGGCGGCGGGGCAACGCCCGCGCCGAGCCCGACCAGGAGCTGACCCATGCGCTTCAACCGGATGCTGCTCGCCACCACGCTCGTGGTCGTCGCGCTCGTCGTACAGGTGACCATCCTCGCCCGGCTGCGGCTGCCGGGCGCGGTGCCCGACCTGATGCTCCTCGTTGTGCTCGCCCTCGCCCTCGTGTACGGGCACACCGGCGGCTGCCTCGTCGGCTTCGGCGCGGGACTGCTCGCCGACCTCGCGCCACCCGCCGACCACGCGGTGGGCCGCTACGCGCTCGTGCTCTGCGTCATCGGCTATCTGGCGGGTCTCGCCAAGCCCGACAGCGGCCAGGTCCGCTCGGCCACCGGACCCTTGCTGGTCGTCGTCGGCGCCGCCATCGGCACCACCTTGTTGTATGCGGTGGTGGGCGCCCTCGTCGGGGACACGGCCGCCCGCCACGTCGGCGTCACCAGCCTGATCCTCACCGCCGCGCTCTACGACCTGCTGCTGGCGCCCTTCGTGGTGCCGGGGATCATGTGGCTGGCCCGGAGAGCCGAGAACGATCCGATGACGGAGGCGTCGGGCGGCACCGCCGGAGCCGACCACGCGCTGCGGAGCTTCGCGACGGCCGACAGCCTGCTGGGCACCCGTACGAGCCGCGCCGGTCTGCTCGGCCGGTCGTACCGGACCAAGTCAAGAGCCGGACGCCTCAAGGCCGGGCGCCTCAAGGCGGGACGCATCAAGGGGGTCAAGCGCCTATGAGCAATATCCCGCCGACAGGCCGTACCCCGCGGGTCACCATCCGGCTGATCGCCATCCAGATCCTGGTGTTCTCGCTGCTGTTCACGCTCGGCGGCCGCCTCTGGTATCTCCAGGTCCGCAACGGCGAGGAATACGCGCATGAGGCCCGGACCAACCACGTCCAGCAGGTCGTCCAGCCCGCCGTCCGCGGCTCCATCCTCGACGCCCGCGGCGTGGCGCTCGCCGACAACGAGACCCGCCTCGTCGTCTCCGCTAGCCGCACCGACCTCCTCAAGATGAAGGACGACGGCAAGGCCGTGCTCACCAAGCTCGCCGACGTCCTCGACATGACGCCCAAGGAGGTCCAGCAGAAGGTCAGGCTCTGCGACTCCAAGACCCCGCAGCCCTGCTGGAACGGCTCGCCCTACCAGCCCATCCCGATCACCGACGAGGCCACCACCCAGCAGGCGCTGCAAATCCGGGAGCGCGCGGAGGACTTCCCCGGCATCACCGCCGAGCCCACCGCCGTACGCCGCTACCCCTCGCCGCTGAAGGCCAACACCGCCCAGGTCCTGGGCTATCTCTCGCCGGTCACCGACGAGGAGATCCAGAAGGCCAAGGACACCGACTCCCCGTTCCTGCGCTCGGACCAGATCGGCCGCTCGGGGCTGGAGCGGACCTACGACAAGTACCTGCGCGGCAAGGCCGGCGTCACCCGCTACGAAGTGGACAACCTCGGACGCGTCATCGGCCAGACCCAGAGCGACAAGGGCAGGGCCGGTTCCAGCGTCGTCACCAGCATCGACGCCCGCGTGCAGGCCATGGCGGAGCAGGAGCTGGACAAGGCGATGAAGGAGGCGCGCAAGCAGGTGGACCGCAACACCGGCCGCCCGTACGAGGCGGACGCGGGCGCGGTCGTGGTCATGGAGGCGAAGACAGGGCGCGTGGTGGCGATGGCCTCCAATCCCGACTACGACCCGAACGCCTGGGTCGGCGGCATCGACGCCAAGGACTACAAGCGGCTGACCAGCAAGGCGTCCAACTACCCGCTGCTCAACCGGGCCATCCAGGGCCAGGCCGCGCCCGGCTCGATCTTCAAGGTCATCTCCACCGCCGCCTCGCTCAACGCGGGCTACGACTTCAACGGCGGCTACCCGTGCACCAGCTCGTACAGCATCGGCGGCCAGACCTTCAAGAACTTCGAGTCGCAGAGCCACGGCTCGATCAGCCTCGGCCGGGCGCTCGAGGTCTCCTGCGACACCGTCTTCTACGCGCTGGCGCACAAGCAGTGGCAGAAGGACGGCGGGCTCAAGCCGAAGAAGAATGCCAAGGACTGGTTCTACAAGACGGCCCACCAGTTCGGCCTCGGCGCCGAGACCGGCATCGACCTGCCCAACGAGGTCAAGGGCCGGGTTCCCGACCGCCAGTGGAAGAAGGACTTCTGGAAGGCCAACAAGGACGGCTGGTGCAAGCAGGCCAAGAAGGGCGGCAAGGACAAGAAGGACTTCGACACCATCTTCGCGCGTGAGAGCTGCCTCGAGGGCTTCAAGCTGCACGCCTACGACGCGATCAACTACTCGATCGGTCAGGGCGACACCCTCGTCACCCCGATCCAGATGGCGACCATCTACTCCGCGGTCAGCAACGGCGGCACGCTCCACGACCCGACCGTCGGCAAGGCCATCGTCAGCCCCGACGGCAGGCACGTCCAGGAGATCGAGCCCAAGTCCCACGGCAAGCTGCCGGTGACGAAGACGAACCTGAAGAAGATGGACAACGCGTTCGCGGGCGTCGCCACCCGCGGCACCGCGGCCTGGCGGTTCGGCGGCTGGCCCCAGGACAAGATCAAGATGCACGCCAAGACCGGTACGGCCGAGGTCTACGGCAAGCAGACCACCTCCTGGTTCGCCACCTACACCAAGGACTACGCGATCGTGATGACGATCTCGCAGGGCGGCACCGGCTCCGGCGCCTCCGGTCCCGCGGTGCGCAACATCTACAACGCGCTCTACGGAGTCGACGAGAAGGGCGGCATCGACAAGAAGCGCGCCCTGCTCCCCGAGCCGCAGAAGGACCTGCCGAAGATCGAGAGCGACGGCACGATCGAGTCCAAGCCGGCCAAGCCGTACCAGCCCCCGAAGCCGTCGGACTCCGCGTCCCCCGTCGAGCTGGCGGCGGCCCTGCAGAGGCGGAGGGGCTAGTGGCCGGATTCCACACCAGCTTCTCCATCAGCCGCTACCGGCCCGACCTCGGCCTCTGGGGCAAGCTCACCGCGCGCGACTCCCTGATCCGGCGCCTCGACTGGATGATGCTCGGCTCCGCCCTGCTGCTGAACGCGGTCGGCACGCTGCTCGTCTGGTCGGCGACCCGCAACCGCACCGAGATCAACCAGGGCGACCCGTACTACTTCCTCTTCCGGCACGTGCTGAACACCGGCATCGGGCTCGCGCTGATGGTCGGCACGCTCTGGCTCGGCCACCGCACGCTGCGCGGCGCCGTGCCCGTGCTGTACGGCTTCTCCATCCTGCTCACCGCAGCCGTCCTCACCCCGCTCGGCTCGACCATCAACGGCTCGCACGCCTGGATCCAGGTCGGCGGCGGATTCTCCCTGCAGCCCTCGGAGTTCGCCAAAATCACGATCATCCTGGGGATGGCGATGCTGCTGTCGGCCCAGGTGGACGCGGGCGACCGGGTGTACCCCGACCACCGTACGGTCGTCCAGGCGCTCGCCCTGGCCGCGCTGCCCATCGGGATCATCATGCTGATGCCGGACCTCGGCTCGGTGATGGTGATCGTCGTGATGGTGCTGGGCATCCTGCTCGCCTCGGGCGCGTCCAACCGCTGGGTGATCGGGCTCGTCGCCACCGGCGCGGCAGGCGCCGTCGCCGTCTGGCAGCTCGGCCTCCTCGACGAGTACCAGCTCAACCGCTTCGCGGCCTTTGCCAACCCCGAACTCGACCCGGCGGGCGTCGGCTACAACACCAACCAGGCGCGGATCGCGATCGGTTCCGGCGGCCTCACCGGCACGGGCCTCTTCAACGGCCACCAGACCACAGGGCAGTTCGTGCCCGAGCAGCAGACCGACTTCATCTTCACGGTCGCGGGCGAGGAGCTGGGCTTCCTCGGCGCGGGCCTGATCATCCTGCTGCTGGGCATCGTGCTGTGGCGCGCCTGCCGCATCGCCCGGGACACGACCGAGCTGTACGGCACGGTGGTGGCGGCCGGGATCATTGCCTGGTTCGCCTTCCAGTCGTTCGAGAACATCGGCATGACGCTCGGCATCATGCCGGTCGCGGGCCTCCCGCTGCCCTTTATGTCGTACGGCGGCACATCGATGTTCGCGGGCTGGATCGCCATCGGACTGCTTCAGTCGATCAAGGTGCAGCGGCCGGTGTCTGCCTAGAGCCGTGTCCGGCGGACCATTCCTCACCCCAAACACTCCCGTAACCAGGGGCTTTCGCCCCTGGAGCCCGGGGTCTGGGGCGGAGCCCCCGCGCGGCGGAGCCGCATATCGTCCGCAGCCGGGAAGGGCGGGTCAGGGAGACTGCCCGCCGCAGGCGCCGGTGTGACCCTCCGCGGTGCTGCCGTTCACCGGGCGGCCCCGGTAGATTCACTCTATGGCGGACCAGGTACGCGAGATCGAGCGCAAGTACGAGGCCACCCAGGACGGGCTGCCCGACCTTGCCGCCGTTCCCGGGGTGGCGGCCGTGGTCGACAAGGGCGTGACCAGCCTTGACGCCACCTATTACGACACCGAGGACGAGCGGCTCGCCGCGGACGGCATCACGCTGCGCCGCCGGACGGGCGGGGACGACGCGGGCTGGCATCTGAAACTGCCCGTCGACGAGGACGTACGCGAGGAGATCCGCGTCCCGCTGTCCGAGCAACTGCCGCAGGAGCTGGCCGGGCTCGTACGGTCCCGGGTCAGGACCGCCCCGCTCGTACCGATCGTCCGGCTGCGCTCCGAGCGTGACCTGCGGCATCTCGTCGACTCCGACAGGAAGGTGCTCGCGCAGGTCAGCGTGGACGAGGTCGCCGCGGAACGGCTGACCGGCGGCGACGGGACCGCCCACTGGACCGAGATCGAGGTCGAACTCGGCGAGGGCGCGGAGCCGGACCTCCTCGACGCGGTCGAACGGACTTTGACGGAGGCCGGCATACGGCGGGCGGCCGGGCCCTCGAAGCTCGCTCGGGCGCTCGATGAGACGAGGCCCGGCGCCGAGCCCGCGCAGCCGGAGCAGGCCGGGAAGGCCGGAAAAGCCGGAAAAGCCGGGAAGGCCGGAAAGCGGGCCAAGCCCGGGAAGGCGGCGAAGGCCGCGAAGCCTGAGAAGCCGGGGAAGGCCGCCAAGCGCAGCAAGGCAACGCCCACCGCCGGTGACCACCTCCTGCGGTACCTGCGCGCGCAGATCACCGCCATCGTCGAGCTCGACCCCGCCGTGCGCCGCGACCAGCCCGACTCCGTACACCGCATGCGCGTCGCCACCCGCCGCCTGCGCAGCGCCTTCAAGTCCTTCCGCGAGGTCCTCGACCGGAGCGTGACCGACCCGATCGGCGACGAGCTGAAGTGGCTCGCGGCCGAGCTGGGCGTGGACCGCGACCGCGAGGTGCTGACCGCCCGGCTCTACGAGCGGCTGGACGAGCTGCCGCGCCCCCTTCTCGTAGGGCCCGTGCGCAGCAGGCTCCGCACCTGGTCCAACGCCAGGCGCCGCGGTTCGCGCCGCCATGTCATCGGCGTTCTCGACAGCACGCGCTACACCGGCCTCCTCGACACCCTCGACGCGCTGCTCGCCGACCCGCCGCTGCGTCCCGCCGCCGGACGCCCCGCGCTCGACGTCATCCCCGGCTCCGTCCTCGCCGACTTCGACCGCCTCGCGAAGTGCGTGGACTCCGCGCTCGCGGCCCCGCGCGGCCACGACCGGGACGTCGCCATGCACGAGGCACGCAAGGCCGCCAAGCGCACCCGCTACGCCGCCGAGGCCGCGCAGCCCGCGATCGGCAAGACGGCGATGCGACTCGTCCGGCACATGAAGGCGCTCCAGGACGCCCTCGGCGACCACCAGGACAGCGTGGTCGCCCGCGAGGCCCTCCGCGACCTCGCCGACCAGGCGCACGAGGCCGGGGAGAGCGCCTTCACCTTCGGGTTGCTGTACGGCCACGAGGAGGCTTGCGCGGCCGCCCGCGAGGACGAGCTGCCCCAGGCGTGGCAGGAGGCCTCCCGTAAGGAACTGCGGGCAGCGCTGCGGCGCTGAGGCGCGGGGCTGACCGTGGCCGCGAATCGCGCGGCTGCTGCGGGGGCTGATGCGTGCGCCGATATGCGGACCGATCCGGCGGCCCCGGGCACACCCGGCGCGCACGGTACGCTGGATGGTCACCCTTGCCCGCTCACGAGAGACACAATGATGCCTGTCGAGTCGGTCTTCCCACGCCTGGAAGCGCTTCTCCCGCATGTCCAGAAGCCGATCCAGTACGTCGGCGGAGAGCTCAACTCCACCGTCAAGGACTGGGACGCCTGCGATGTGCACTGGGCGCTCATGTACCCGGACGCGTACGAGGTCGGACTGCCCAACCAGGGCGTCATGATCCTCTACGAGGTGCTCAACGAGCGCGAGGGCGTCCTCGCCGAGCGGACGTACAGCGTCTGGCCGGACCTCGAGGAGCTGATGCGCGAGCACCGAGTCCCGCAGTTCACGGTGGACTCGCACCGCCCGGTCAGCGCCTTCGACGTGCTCGGCGTCTCCTTCTCCACCGAGCTGGGCTACACCAACCTCCTCACGGCCCTCGACCTCTCCGGCATCCCCATGGAGGCCAGGGACCGCACCGAGGACCACCCGCTGGTCATGGCGGGCGGACACGCGGCCTTCAACCCCGAGCCGATCGCGGACTTCATCGACTGCGCGGTCATCGGCGACGGCGAGCAGGCGGTCCTGGAGATCACCGAGATCATCCGGGCGTGGAAGGCCGAGGGCCGCCCGGGCGGCCGTGACGAGCTGCTCTTCCGCCTCGCGAAGACCGGCAGCGTGTACGTGCCGAAGTTCTACGACGTGGAGTACCTGTCCGACGGCCGGATCTCCCGCGTCGTACCGAACCGCTCCGGCGTCCCGTGGCGCGTGTCCAAGCACACCGTCATGGACCTCGACGAGTGGCCGTACCCGAAGCAGCCGCTGGTTCCGCTGGCCGAGACCGTCCATGAGCGGATGTCCGTGGAGATCTTCCGCGGCTGCACCCGCGGCTGCCGTTTCTGCCAGGCGGGCATGATCACCCGCCCGGTGCGCGAGCGGTCGATCACCGGCATCGGCGACATGGTCGACAAGGGCCTGAAGAACACGGGCTTCGAGGAGGTCGGCCTCCTCTCCCTCTCCTCCGCGGACCACAGCGAGATCGGCGACATCGCCAAGGGCCTCGCCGACCGCTACGAGGAGGACAAGATCGGCCTCTCGCTGCCCTCGACCCGGGTCGACGCCTTCAACATCGACCTGGCCAACGAGCTGACCCGCAACGGCCGCCGGTCCGGCCTCACTTTCGCCCCCGAGGGCGGCTCCGAGCGCATCCGCAAGGTCATCAACAAGATGGTCTCGGAGGAGGACCTGATCCGGACCGTCGCGACGGCGTACGGCAACGGCTGGCGGCAGGTGAAGCTCTACTTCATGTGCGGCCTGCCCACCGAGACCGACGACGACGTGCTGCAGATCGCCGACATGGCGACGAAGGTCATCGCCAAGGGCCGTGAGGTGTCGGGGAAGAACGACATCCGCTGCACGGTGTCGATCGGCGGGTTCGTGCCCAAGCCGCACACCCCCTTCCAGTGGGCGCCGCAGCTGTCCGCCGAGGACACCGACGCGCGCCTGGAGAAGCTGCGCGACAAGATCCGCGGCGACAAGAAGTACGGCCGCTCGATCGGCTTCCGCTACCACGACGGCAAGCCCGGCATCGTCGAGGGCCTGCTCTCGCGCGGCGACCGGCGGGTCGGGGCGGTCATCCGGGCCGTGTACGAGGACGGGGGACGCTTCGACGGCTGGCGCGAGCACTTCTCGTACGACCGGTGGATGGCGTGCGCCGGGAAGACGCTGCCGGAGTTCGGCGTGGACGTCGACTGGTACACGACCCGTGAGCGGGCTTACGAGGAGGTCCTGCCCTGGGACCACCTGGACTCCGGTCTCGACAAGGACTGGCTCTGGGAGGACTGGCAGGATTCGCTCGACGAGACCGAGGTCGAGGACTGCCGCTGGACCCCGTGCTTCGACTGCGGCGTCTGCCCGCAGATGGACACGCAGATCCAGATCGGCCCGACGGGCAAGAAGCTGCTGCCCCTGACGGTCGTCAACTAGCAGGCGGCGAGCGCGAGATCAGTTCGTCACCGCGGCCCCGCAACCGCGCGGGGCCGCGGTGACGTATTGCCAGGTGGGACCCAACGGGGGAGGGCCGCATGGAGCAGGTGCCACAGGTGCCGCAGGTCTCACTGGTCAAGGAGGGCGGGCACGACGCGCCGGTGGGGCTGCCCGGTGGGCTGCCCGACCACCCGGCGCCCGCTGATGGCTGCCTGGCCGTCGCCGTCCGCATCCCCGTACGGATCGTGGTCCTGCTCGTCGTCGTGCCCGTACGGATGGTGTGGGACGCGCTCGTCGTCTGCGGCAAGGCGCTGGAGCGTACGGTGCTGCGGCCGCTCGGCCGGGCGCTGGGATGGCTGTGGCGCACCCTGGTGGTCATCCCCGCGACCGCGGTGGGCCGGGCGCTGGAGTGGCTGTGGCACACCGTGGTCGTCGTCCCGTGCGCCGCCGTGGGGCGGGCCCTGGCGTGGCTCGGCCGGACCTTGATCGTCACGCCGCTCTCCTGGCTCTGGCGGAGGGTGGTCGCCCCGGCGGCCCGCGGCCTGGGCATCGCCCTGGTCTGGCTGGCCAAGGCGCTCTTCGTCTGGCCGTGGGCCGCCCTCTACCGGTACGTCCTCGCGCCCGCCGGCCGGGCCCTTGCCACGGCCGCCGCATGGCTGGCCCGGCACCTCGTGGCGATTCCCGCCATCGCGCTGTACGCCCATGTGCTCAGGCCCGCCGGCCGCGCCCTCGTCCGGCTCGGCCGCACCCTCGGGGCGGGCGCGGCCGCAACCTTGCGCGGCATCGGCACCGCCCTCACCTGGCTGGGCCGCACCCTGATCGTGATCCCCGCCGTCGCCCTCTACCGCTACGTCCTCACCCCCGCCGGGCACGGCCTGCTGTGGCTCGGCCGGGTCCTCGTCGTCGCCCCGCTCGTCGCCGTCTGGCGGTGGGTCCGGGGGCCCGTCGGGCATGCCGCGGCCGTGGTCTGCCGTGAGATCGGCGATGCGCTCGGCCACGCGTGGCGGGTCGCGGGGTACGTCTCCCGTGCCGTCGGGCGCTTCTTCGCAACGATCCTCCGGTGGACCTTCGTCGAGCCGGTCCGCTGGGCGTACCGCACACTCCTCACGCCCGTCGGACATGTCGTACGCGACCACTTCTGGCGCCCGGCGGCCCGTGCCGTACGGGACGCGGGCAGCGGCGCGCGGCAGGCCCTGGCGTCCGCGCGCGCGTCCGCACGGCAGACACGGGCCGAAGTCCGCCGTCTGCTCTTCGGGGCGCCCCGCCGGGAACCCACCGCGCCGGAGACACGTACTCTAGGTAGCAGTACGACCGCTCTGACGAAGGACTGAACGACTCTGGGCAAGCGACAGCCCGAAGGCCCTCCGCCCGCGCCCGCGGTGCAGCGCATCCGACTGCGCTACACCAAGCGCGGCCGCCTCCGGTTCACCAGCCACCGCGACTTCCAGCGCGCCTTCGAGCGGGCGCTGCGCCGCGCCGAGGTGCCCATGGCCTACTCGGCCGGTTTCACGCCGCACCCGAAGGTGTCGTACGCCAATGCCGCACCCACCGGCACGGGCAGCGAGGCCGAGTATCTGGAGATCGCCCTCACCGAGCCGCGCGACCCCGACAAGCTGCGCGAGCTGCTCGACGAGTCGCTGCCGGCCGGGCTCGACGTCACCGACGCCGTCGAGGCGCGGACGTCCGGTCTCGCCGACCGTCTCGGCGCGTCGGTCTGGGAGCTGCGCCTCGACGGGGTCGGGCTGCCGGAGGCCCAGGGGGCCGTCGCGAGCTTCCTCGCGGCGGAGTCCGTCGAGGTCGAGCGGCGTACGAAAAATGGATTGCGCACCTTCGACGCGCGTGGTGCGGTCGCGTGCCTCGAGGCGGTCGAAGGGGCGGCTGATAGGCCCGGGGAGGGGGCCTGTGCGATACTGCGGCTGGTTGTCCGGCATTCGACACCTGCCGTACGACCCGACGACGTCCTGTCCGGTCTCCGAGCTACGGCCGACCTGGCGCCGCCGGTCCCCGCTGCGGTGACCAGGCTGGCGCAGGGGCCGCTCGATGAGGAGTCCGGCACGGTGACCGACCCGCTCGCGCCCGACCGCGAGGCAGTCATGGCCGCCCCACCCACGGCCGCCGGGCTGACCGCCGCGACAGGAGCACCGCCCGCTCGCGGGGGAGCGCCGGAAGGTTCCGCGTAGGACTCGTCGATGTGCCGTCGATGCACCAGGGAGCCACCCGGGTCCGGCAGGCGCACTGACACAGAAGACTTTCGCCGGTGCCGGCCACATGGCCCCGGCGAGTGACACATAGCTCCCGTGTGGCGCCCGCGCCCCGGACAGCGGCACCGCGCACATCACGCGGGCCGCGGCCGGAATCCGGCGCGGCGCCCGGGAGCGTGACGGGAGAACCGCCCGCATGCTTGAGCCGATCGAGCCCAAGGAGGCGGCGCTGGGCAGCGCCGCCGGGGACAGCTCAGAGAACAACAGCCCCAGCGACCACCTGCCGCCGCGGCGCCGCCGCGCGGCGTCCCGCCCGGCGGGCCCGCCGCCCGGCGGCGCGACACCGGACCCGGCCGGACCGGTGGGATCGATGGGGTCCACGGACCCGGCGTCGGCCATACCGGCCACGGGGTCCGCTGCCGAGGAGACCGCTGACGTATCGGAGGCGGTCGCTGCTGCTGCGACGACCGAGCCCGGTGCAACCGGCGTCGGCGACGCTGTCGCCGCGTCCGCGATCGGTGACGTCCCGGGCGAGGCCGCTGATGCGGAGGAGTCCGCAGCTGCAGAGCCCGAGGCCGCCGGCGCGCAGGACACGGAGTCCGGGGAACCCGGCGGCGTGCCTGTCGTAGCGGCCGCCGGCGATGTCGCGACGGATACGGCCGGCGAGGCCGGTGCCGTGTCCGGGGCGGTGCCGACCGGCGCCGAGGCCACTGCGTCCGGTGAGGCCGCCGAGGAGGCGAAGCCCGCTCGTACGCGCCGCCGCGCGACCCGTAAGGCGTCGGCTCCGGCGGGCCCCCCGAAGGCCGAGGAGACCGAAGCGGCCGAGGCCGCGGAGGCTGTGACGGTGACCGCGAGCAGCGTTGCTGCCGGTGACGTCTCGGGCGAGGCCGCTGATGCGGAGGAGTCCGCAGCCGCAGAGCCCGAGGCCGCCGGCGCGCAGGACACGGAGTCCGGGGCATCCGGCGTCGTGCCTGCCGCCGAGGCCGTCGCATCCGGTGAGGCCGCGGACGAGGCGAAGCCCGCTCGTACGCGCCGCCGCGCGACCCGCAAGGCGACCGCTCCGGCGGGGCCGCCCCTGGTCGAGGAGGCCGGAGCGGCTGAGGCCGCGGAGGACCTGACGGCCGCCGCGGCCGATGCCGGAGGCGCCGGGTCGGGTGAGGCCGCCGAGGAGCCCGCGGTGGCCGCTGCCGCCGTGGTCGGCGAGCCCGCCGATGCCGCTGCTGCCGCGTCCGGTGACGCCGCCGAGGACACGAAGCCCGCCCGTTCGCGTCGGCGCGCGACCCGTAAGGCCGCCGCGCCTGCCGCTGAGGCCGCCGCGCAGGAGGTCGCGCCGGAGAGCGGCGAGGCCGCACCTGCCCCGGCCGAGGAGGCCGCCGCGCCCCGCGGACGTACGCGCCGCCGCGCCGCCCGTAAGGCGACCGCCGAAGCCGAGCCGCAGGCGGCAGCGCAGGCCGAGGAGCCCGGCGAGGCCCGGGAGCCCGAGTCCGCGCCGGAGGCGAAGTCGCGGCGGAGGCGCCCGCCGACGGCCGTCTTCCAGCCGCCGGTGTTCACCGAGCCGATGTTCCAGACGCCCGAGCGTGCCGCCGCTGCCGCCGCCGAGGCGGCCGAGTCCGGCGAGGAGCGGGACGAGGAGCCCGAGCAGGAGGAGCCGCGGCCCGCCGCCACCGGCCGCCGTCGCCGCCGCCGTGGTGCCGCGGCGGAGGAGGCCGCCCCGGAGCCCGCCGAGGCCGCGGAGGAGCAGACCGAGGCCGAGGAGGAGACCGAGGAGGCCACGGAGGAGTCGGGCGAGCGCCCGGCCCGCCGTCGCCGCCGCGGCGGGCGCCGCCGTCGTCGTGGCGAGCCCGCCGATGCCGCGGAGACCGCCGAAGGCGAGGCCGAGGAGCGGCCCGAGGCCGGAGCGGAAGCGGAAGAGGCCGCGGAGGAGCGGGAGGCCGAGGAGGAGGCCGCCGCCGGCGCCGGTACGAGCACCAGCCGCCGTCGTCGCCGTCGCCGCCGCCGCAGTGGCGATGCCGCCGATGCCGAGCCGACTGCCGACGAGCCGGAGCGTACGGTCGTCAAGATCCGCGAACCGCGCCCCAAGGCGGAACCGGCCGACGAGGTGCAGTCCATCAAGGGCTCCACCCGGCTGGAGGCCAAGAAGCAGCGCCGCCGCGAGGGGCGCGAGCAGGGCCGCCGCCGCGTGCCGATCATCACCGAGGCTGAGTTCCTGGCCCGCCGCGAGGCCGTCGAGCGCGTGATGGTCGTGCGCCAGAACGGCGACCGCACCCAGATCGGCGTGCTCGAGGACAACGTCCTCGTCGAGCACTTCGTCAACAAGGAACAGGCCACCTCGTACGTCGGCAACGTCTACCTGGGCAAGGTCCAGAACGTTCTGCCGTCCATGGAGGCCGCGTTCGTCGACATCGGCAAGGGGCGGAACGCCGTCCTCTACGCCGGTGAGGTCAACTTCGAGGCGCTGGGCATGGCCAATGGCCCGCGCCGCATCGAGACCGCGCTGAAGTCCGGCCAGTCGGTCCTCGTCCAGGTCACGAAGGACCCGATCGGCCACAAGGGCGCCCGGCTGACCAGCCAGGTCTCCCTCCCCGGCCGCTACCTGGTCTACGTGCCCGAGGGCTCGATGACCGGCATCAGCCGCAAGCTCCCCGACACCGAGCGCTCCCGCCTGAAGCAGATCCTCAAGAAGATCGTCCCCGAGGACGCGGGCGTCATCGTCCGTACGGCCGCGGAGGGCGCGAGCGAGGAGGAGCTGCGGCGGGACGTCGAGCGGCTGCAGGCGCAGTGGGAGGAGATCCAGAAGAAGTCGAAGAACGGCAACGCGCCGACCCTCCTCTACGGCGAGCCGGACATGACCGTCCGCGTCGTCCGCGACATCTTCAACGAGGACTTCACCAAGGTCATCATCAGCGGCGAGGAGGCCTGGGAGACGATCCACGGCTACGTCTCGCACGTCGCGCCCGACCTCACGGAGCGGCTGCAGAAGTGGTCGTCCGACGTCGACGTCTTCGCCACGTACCGGATCGACGAACAGCTGATGAAGGCCCTGGACCGTAAGGTCTGGCTGCCGAGCGGCGGTTCGCTGGTGATCGACCGGACCGAGGCGATGGTCGTCATCGACGTCAACACCGGCAAGTTCACCGGTCAGGGCGGCAACCTCGAGGAGACGGTCACCAGGAACAACCTGGAGGCGGCCGAGGAGATCGTGCGTCAGCTCCGGCTGCGTGACCTCGGCGGCATCATCGTGATCGACTTCATCGACATGGTGCTCGAGTCCAACCGGGACCTGGTGCTGCGGCGGCTGCTGGAGTGCCTGGGCCGGGACCGTACGAAGCACCAGGTCGCCGAGGTCACCTCGCTCGGCCTGGTCCAGATGACCCGCAAGCGGGTCGGCCAGGGGCTGCTGGAGTCCTTCTCCGAGACCTGCGTGCACTGCAACGGGCGCGGCGTCATCGTCCACATGGACCAGCCGACGGTGGCCGGCGGCGGGGGCGGCGGCAAGCGCAAGCGGAAGGGCAAGGGCCCGGCCCAGCCCGAGCCGACGCCCGCGCACGCGCACGAGCACGAGCCGGAGGTCATCGAGGCGGAGGTCGAGACGGCGCCGCCGGTGGTGGCGGAGGCGCGGCCGGAGGTTCCCGAGCCGGGGCCGCTGCCGGAGCCGGCGTTCGCGCCGGACGAGGAGCTGTTCAGCAGCGCCGCCGAAGCGGAGGCAGCCGCGACCCGAGGCCGTACGCGCCGCCGGGCGACCCGCAAGGTGTCCGCGCCTGCCGGGCCGCCGAAGGCAGCGGAGGCGGCCGAGGAGGCGGCGGTCGTCGTCACCCCGGCCCGTGAGACCGAGCCCGAGGCGGCAGCGGCCGAGGAGCCGCGGCCGAAGCCGGTGGCCGCGGAGGAGGCCCCGGAGGAGGCCGCGGAGCCGAAGCCCGCGCGGGCCCGTCGCCGGGTGACGCGCAAGGCGACGGCACCGGCGGGCTCGCCGAAGGGTGCGGACGAGGCCGCGGTGACGGTCGTACCGTCCGGCGAGGGCGAGGGCGAGGAGCGCCCGGAGGCCGGGGCCGAGGAGGCCGCGGCTCCGGCGAAGAAGACGGCCCGCAAGTCTGCTGCCAAGAAGGCGGCGGCGAAGAAGGCCACCGCCAAGAAGGCTGCGGTGAAGAAGACCACGGCCAAGAAGGCGGCCGCGAAGAAGACGACGGCCAAGAAGGCCGCGAAGAAGACGGTGGCGGCGGACCAGTCCGCCCCGACCGTCTCCTCCCCGGCCGACGAGTCGTAGCATCGCGACGCCGCCCGCCTGCGCCCCTTCCAGGGCCAGGCGGGCGGCACACGCCCGGTGCCGCGAACCCCGCCCCGAGTCGGCCACCCCGGTGAGGGGATCGGTTTGACCGGCCGGTCGGGGCCCCGTAACCTTGACCGTCGGCGTCTGTACGCCAACCCCTGAGCAACTCCCTCTCGGCTCCGCCGGGAGAGGCCGCTCGTCCTTCCGGATATCGCGGGCTCCTGAGTCCGTGTGAGCGGCTGGCGTCATGGGTTCCCGTTGAACGAGCAGAGAGTGAGATCCGCGTGTACGCGATCGTGCGCAGCGGTGGCCGCCAGCACAAGGTGGCTGTCGGCGACATCGTTGAGGTTGACAAGATTCCCACCAGCAACGTGGGCGACACGGTCGAGCTCTCGACCCTGCTCGTTGTCGACGGTGAGGCCGTGACCAGCGACCCGTGGGTGCTGGCCGGGATCAAGGTGCAGGCCGAGGTCGTGGACCACCACAAGGGTGCCAAGATCGACATCCTGCGCTACAAGAACAAGACCGGTTACCGGCGTCGCCAGGGCCACCGCCAGCAGTACACGGCGCTGAAGATCACCGGCATCCCCACGGCTGCGAAGTAAGGGACTGAGGAGAGATGGCACACAAGAAGGGCGCATCGTCCACTCGGAACGGTCGCGACTCCAACGCTCAGCGGCTCGGCGTGAAGCGCTTCGGCGGCCAGATCGTCAGCGCCGGTGAGATCCTGGTCCGCCAGCGCGGCACCCACTTCCACCCGGGCACCGGCGTGGGCCGTGGCGGCGACGACACGCTGTTCGCCCTCGCCGCCGGCGCGGTCGAGTTCGGCACCAGCCGTGGTCGCAAGGTCGTGAACATCGTCCCGGTCGCTGAGTAATCAGCCCGGCGCGACACAGCACCTTTTCCGAGGGCGGACCGCTCTTCCCGGCGACGGGAAGCGGGTCCGCCCTCGGCGCGTTAGTAGAACGACATTCCGTACGCATCGGGCGTACGCCGTAGGACGTAACGGGAGGCAATCCGCATGACCACCTTCGTGGACCGCGTCGAGCTGCATGTCGCCGCGGGTAACGGAGGCCACGGCTGCGCCTCCGTGCACCGCGAGAAGTTCAAGCCGCTCGGGGGCCCCGACGGCGGCAACGGCGGCCGTGGCGGCGATGTGATCCTGGTCGTCGACCAGTCGGTCACCACGCTCCTCGACTACCACCACAGCCCGCACCGCAAGGCCACCAACGGCAAGCCGGGTGAGGGCGGCAACCGCTCCGGCAAGGACGGCACGGACCTCGTACTCCCCGTCCCCGACGGCACCGTCGTCCAGGACAGGCAGGGCAACGTCCTCGCCGATCTGGTCGGGCACGGCACCCGCTTCATCGCCGCCCAGGGCGGCCGCGGCGGCCTCGGCAACGCCGCGCTCGCCTCCGCCCGCCGCAAGGCGCCCGGCTTCGCGCTGCTGGGCGAGCCGGGCCAGGCGGGCGACGTTGTGCTGGAGCTGAAGACCGTCGCCGACGTGGCGCTGGTCGGCTACCCGAGCGCCGGCAAGTCCTCGCTGATCTCGGTGCTCTCGGCCGCCAAGCCGAAGATCGCCGATTACCCCTTCACCACCCTCGTCCCCAACCTCGGTGTGGTGACGGCCGGTTCGACCGTCTACACGATCGCGGACGTGCCGGGGCTGATCCCGGGCGCCAGCCAGGGCAAGGGCCTGGGCCTGGAGTTCCTGCGGCACGTCGAGCGCTGCTCCGTGCTCGTACACGTTCTGGACTGCGCGGCGCTGGAGTCCGAGCGCGACCCGGTCACCGACCTCGATGTGATCGAGGCCGAGCTGGCGGAGTACGGCGGTCTCGACGGACGGCCGCGGATCGTGGCCCTCAACAAGACCGACATCCCCGACGGCAAGGACCTCGCCGACATCATCCGGCCCGACCTCGAGGCCCGCGGCTTCCAGGTCTTCGAGGTGTCCGCGGTCTCCCACGCCGGTCTGAAGGAGCTGTCCTTCGCCCTCGCGAAGATCGTCGCGGACGCGCGGGCGGCGAAGCCGAAGGAGGAGGCGACCCGGATCGTCATCCGGCCGAAGGCCGTGGACGACGCGGGCTTCACGGTCACCGGGGAGAGCGGCTTCTACCGGGTGCTCGGCGAGAAGCCCGAACGCTGGGTCCGGCAGACCGACTTCGCCAACGACGAGGCCGTCGGCTACCTCGCGGACCGGCTGAACCGCCTCGGCGTCGAGGAGGAGTTGATGAAGGCCGGGGCCCGGGCGGGCGACGAGGTCGTCATCGGGGGCGGGGACGACGCGGTCGTCTTCGACTGGGAGCCGACGATGGCGACGGGGGCGGAGATGCTCGGGCGGCGCGGCGAGGATCACCGCTTCGAGGCGCCGCGGCCGGCCGCGCAGCGCCGCCGCGACCGCCAGGCGGCGCGCGACGAGGTCCAGGACGAATACGAGGACTTCGACCCCTTCGCGTAGCCGTGCCCTCGCCGGGCGGGCCGGAGGCGGCGACGATGTTCAGCCACCCGCAGCTGCGCAGACCTGCCCGGCGCATGCGCCCCGCCACGCGCGAATCCGCTGCGAAAACCGCCCGGGAGCATAGCCTCCCGGGCGGTTTCGCGTGCGCCGCGTGCGCCCGCCTGCCCACGAACCCCCGAGGCCCGGGAACGACTGCGCGTCGTTCCCGGGCCTCGGGAAGAGGGTGCTGCCCGCCCGGCGAGGGCTACGCGTTGACGGAGTCCTCGGCGCTCGCGTCCAGCTCCGCTTCCTCCTCCGCGCCGTCGGCCTCCCGCTGACCCGGGATCTCGCTCGCCAGGCGCGCCTCCATCCGGGCGCGGCGCTCGTCCGCCTTCGTGGCCAGCGCCTGCGCCGCCCGGTCGAAGCGTACGAGGGACGGCGGCTCGGAGGGCCCGAGCAGGTGCTCCTTCAGCTCCGCGCGAGCAGCGACGAGCGTGTCCTTCTCGGGGTGGCGTACGGACTCCAGCAGCGCCGGGACGCCCTTCGCCTTCGGCTCCAGGATCGCGGCGGCCCGCACCGTCGGGAACCCGGTCCTGAAGTCCTCCTCCGACAGCCCGGTGGTGTTCGCCACCGCGTACGGCTTCTCGCTGGTCAGGTAGTCGGAGACGACGCTCGACACATCGCTGATCAGCAGGTCGGCCTGGTTGAAGCAGGTGTAGATCGCCGGCCGGGGGGTGGTGATGATCTGGTGCTCCCAGTCCGGGAAGGACGCCCAGTACGCGACCTCCCACGCCGCCGTCGCCTCGGCGACGGCCGCCGCCCGGCCGGTGTCCGGGGCGCCCTGGAGCAGCATCCGCTCCATCTCGTCCGCGCCAGCCCGGAAAGCGGTGCTGGTGAGCCGGTCCAACTCGGCGGTACGGAGGGCCAGTTCGGCCGCGGCCTCGGGTCCCGGCCGCTCACCGCCGCGCGCCGCGTTCGCCTCGGCGATCATCGCCTTGATGCGCTCGTTGGCCAGCCCCGCGCGCGGGTCTACGGAGCCGGTCATCGGGTGCGGCTTGTAGAGCAGCCGCACCTTCGGGTCGGCGAGCAGCTCGCGGACGATGTTCTCGCCCGCCAGGATCACCGAGGTGTTGCCGGGGTCGTTGGTCCAGCCCTCCCAGGTGGGGGCGTACAGCACGGTCGTGTACGGGCCGGTCGACGCGCCCGCGTACGGCCGGATCGGGGCCAGCTGCGGGCGGCCCACCTCCACGACGTCCTTGTCCTCGACGCCGATGTCCGCGAGCTGGTAGCGCTCGCGCGCCGCCGGACCCGCCACCCACACCTCGTCGTACGCCTTCGCGTACGGGTTGCAGCTGGACAGCTTGTCGCTCTCGCCGTGGTTGATGAACGCGTGCTTGATCGACGGAATGCGCAGCACCTGCGAGGTCTTGCCCGAGTTCGCCGGGTGCAGCAGCAGCTTCAGCGTCGAGTGCTCCAGGTGCATCAGGTGCGCGACCTTGGGGATGCAGATGATCGGCACGTCCGTCGCGTCGATCTTCTGCACCATGAAGCGCTCGCGCAGCACGATGAGCGGCTTGCCGTCGAGCGCGGCGAGCGTCGAGAGCCACATGTTGGCCTGGTACGCGGACGTGGTGCCGCCGGAGAAGTACATGCCGACGGTCGGCCGGTACTCGGCCAGCCACCCGTCCAGCCACTCCAGGACCTTCTGCTCGCTCGCGGGCCGCTTCCCCGGCAGCAGCCAGGTGCCCAGGTGGATCGTTCCGGCGCCGGCGAGGCAGAGCGCGAGACCGAGCCCGATGCCGCCCCAGTACGCGTCCGCGGTGGCCGCCGTCGCCAGCAGGCCCGCCGTGGCCGGCACGGAGAAGGTCAGCAGCCGGTGGCCGGGACGGCGCGCCAGGATGCGCGGCGGGGCGGCCACGAGACCGAGCGCGGAGGTGTTGATGTTCCGGGTGACGATCGGCAGCGCCCGGCTGCGCCGCACGAGCACCGCGACCGCCTGGCAGGCGAAGTGCAGCAGGTAGAAGCCGAGCAGCGCGATGGTGAGCGGGGACTGCTCGCTCAGCGGGTTGATGCCGTCGATGCGCAGCAGTCCGACGAGAATCAGCATGTCGCGCAGCAGTTGACGCACCGTGACGTCGAACCGGATTCTGCCCAGCAGCGAGAGCAGCCCCGGCTGCTTGTGCTGCAGATAGAGATCGAGGGCGAGGCCCGCAGCGGAGGCGGCGACGAAGGTCGGCACGTTGGGCAGCAGTGCGCCCGCGAGTTGGGCCGTGAAGGCCGCGAACATCGCGAGCAGCGCGGAGAGCTGCACGATGCGGCGGGGGGCGAGTCCGGCAGAGGGCACGGGCTGGGCTCCTGGGCTGGAGGCGATCGGATGGGGGAGGGCCGTCAGGGGCGGCCGGCCTCGCACCAACACCACATGAAGCGGTGGTGACGGGAGGACGACCCCTGACCGTATTGCGTGCGCCGCCCGCATGACAATCTGCCGTGACCCCTATCACCACGAATCGGGCCATAGCCACTGAACCAAATGGCTGACTGTGTCATCCGCCACCCCGGCGCGCCCGTTCTCCGCCGTGCCGCAGCCCGCGTCGTACGCCGCCTCGTACGCCGTGCCGTCCGCCGATCGGACCGCTCGCCGCGGCCCGGCCCCGCTGACGTAGATTGCGAGGCGGAGAGCTCGGGCGGATCAGTGGAAACAGTGGGGACGCAGGTGTCAGGGGCAGCAGGGTCAGCAGCGGTACGGGACGGGGTCGCGGCCGCCCGCAGAGTCGTGGTCAAGGTCGGCTCCTCGTCCCTGACCACCGCGGCCGGAGGGCTGGACGCCGACCGCGTGGACGCTCTCGTGGACGTCCTGTCCAAGGCCCGCAGCGGCGGAGAGAAGGAGATCGTGCTCGTCTCCTCTGGCGCCATCGCCGCCGGGCTCGCGCCGCTGGGCCTGCGCCGCCGTCCCCGCGACCTGGCCAGGCAGCAGGCCGCCGCCAGTGTCGGCCAGGGCCTGCTCGTGGCCCGCTACACCGCCTCCTTCGCGCGCTACGGCGTCCGCGTCGGCCAGGTGCTGCTGACCACCGACGACACCAGCCGCCGCGCCCACTACCGCAACGCCTACCGGACCCTGGACAAGCTCCTCGCCATGGGTGCGGTGCCGGTCGTCAACGAGAACGACACGGTCGCCACCGACGAGATCCGGTTCGGCGACAACGACCGGCTCGCCGCGCTCGTCGCCCACCTCGTACGGGCCGACCTGCTCGTTCTCCTCTCGGACGTGGACGGTCTCTACGACGGCGACCCCACCAGCCCGGGCGCCTCCCGTATCCCCGAGGTCACCGGACCCCAGGACACGGAGGGCATCGCGATCGGCAGCGCGGGCAAGGCCGGGGTGGGCACCGGCGGCATGGTCACCAAGGTCGAGGCGGCCCGGATCGCCGCGGCCGCGGGCATCCCGGTCGTCCTCACCTCCGCCACGCACGCGGCCGACGCCTTCGCGGGCCGCGCCACCGGCACGTACTTCCACCCCACGGGCCGCCGCTCCGCCAACCGGCTGCTGTGGCTCGCCCACGCCTCCACCCCGCGCGGCGCGCTCACCCTGGACGACGGCGCCGTACGGGCCGTGGTCCAGCGCCGTACGTCGCTGCTGCCCGCCGGAATCGCCGCCGTCGAGGGGGACTTCAGCGCGGGCGACCCGGTCGAGCTGCGCGATGCCGAGGGGCGGGCGGTCGCCCGCGGTCTCGTCAACTTCGACGCCAAGGAGATCCCCCTGCTCCTGGGCCGCTCGACCCGGGATCTCGCGCGCGAGCTCGGCCCGGCGTACGAGCGGGAGGTCGTGCACCGGGACGACCTGGTTGTGCTGGGCCACTGACGGACGTCATCGGCGGAGGTTCGGTGAAAAGTCCCGCCATTCCACGGTGACCTTCCGGAAAACCGCCCGAAGCCAGGCGCCAGGCTGGTCAACTTTGATGCACGGACATCGCATCGCGCTGCGGTGTCCCGCGGACGACAGCACGACACGGCTCCGCCTGCGCACGAGCGGAGCGCCGAGCACAGCAGGAGGCCGCCGGTGAGACGAGGGCGCCCAGGGGCGTTGCCCCGAGGTGGCACCACCCACCCCAGAAGGGCTGCGGGGGAGGAGCGGGCACTGGCCAGCGTGGGCGCGGAGGAAGGCGCCGAGCGGCGGGCCGGGCCGGCCGTCGGTGCCGGGCAGGATCGGGAGCGGGAGACCCGCGAGCGCGGGGTGTCCAAGCTGTGGCACATCACGCTCAGCGTCTCGGGCGAGGAGGCCCCGCTGAAGGAGGTCAGGCGCTCCCTCGAGCAGCTCGCCCACGACCATCCCTTCCTGCTGACCAGCCGCTACGCCAACGACCACGCCGAGATCCGCTACTGGGAGGAGGCGCGCGACCTGCACGACGCGGCCGCCGTCGCCCTCCGCCTCTGGGGCGAGCACCGCGCCACGGCCAAGCTGCCGCCCTGGAAGATCGTCGGCCTCGAGGTCATCGACCGCGAGACGTACCACCAGCGCATCGCGGAGGGCTACGGCCCGCCCCCGGCCGCCCGCGTGGGCGTCCACCCGTACTGACGGCCCGTACCGACGGCCCGTACCGACGACCCGTCCCGGGGGCCGTTTCCCCTCCCGCAGCGGGCAGCGGACCGTCTCGCAGAGCGGGACATAGGGCGGGTGTGCCCCGCGGCTCAGTACGCTGCTAGGCATGAGCAGCGACTTCCCCTCCCCTCTGGCGGACCCCACGCCGAAGTCCCCGGTCATCCACGCCGCCTACAAGGCCCGCGACGCGGCGCAGACCCTGGCGACCCTGCCACGGGCGGTCAAGGACGACGCGCTGCTGGCGATGGCCGACGCCCTCGAGGTGCGGACGAAGGAGATCGTGGAGGCCAACGCCGAGGACGTCGAGCGCGCCCGCGCCGCCGGGACCAGCGAGGCGATCGTCGACCGGCTGACCCTGACCCCCGAGCGCGTCCGGGCCATCGCCTCGGACGTACGGGACGTGGTGGCGCTGCCCGACCCCGTCGGCGAGGTCGTGCGCGGCTCCACGCTCCCCAACGGCATCGACCTGCGCCAGGTCCGCGTGCCGCTGGGCGTCGTCGGGATCATCTACGAGGCCCGGCCCAACGTCACCGTCGACGCCGCCGCGCTGTGCCTGAAGTCGGGCAACGCGGTGCTGCTGCGCGGCTCCTCTTCCGCGTACGCCTCCAACAAGGCCCTGGTCACCGTCCTGCGCGACGCCGTCGGCGGGGCCGGGCTGCCCGCCGACGCCGTACAGCTCGTGCCCGGTGAGAGCCGCGAGTCCGTACGCGAGCTGATGCGCGCCCGCGGCATGGTCGACGTGCTGATCCCGCGCGGCGGCGCCTCCCTGATCCGCACCGTCGTCACGGAGTCGACGGTCCCGGTCATCGAGACCGGCACCGGCAACTGCCACGTCTACGTCGACGCGCAGGCCGACCTCGGCATGGCCGTCGACATCCTGATCAACTCCAAGGCGCAGCGGCCCAGCGTCTGCAACGCCGCCGAGACCCTCCTCGTCCACCAGGACATCGCCGCGGAGTTCCTGCCGCGGGCCCTGGACGCGCTGGCCGAGGCCGGGGTCACCGTGCACGCCGACGAGCGGGTGCTGGAGGCCGCCGAGAAGGCCGGCACGAAGGCCACCGTGGTGCCGGCGACCGTGGAGGACTGGGAGACCGAGTACCTCTCGTACGACATCGCCGCCGCCGTCGTCGACTCGCTCGACGCGGCCGTCCACCACATCCGGCTGTGGAGCTCGGGGCACACCGAGGCGATCGTCACGACGTCCCAGGCCGCGGCCCGCCGGTTCACCCGTTTGGTGGATTCCACGACGGTCGCGGTCAACGCCTCGACGCGGTTCACGGACGGTGGCCAGTTCGGCTTCGGCGCCGAGATCGGCATTTCGACGCAGAAGCTGCACGCGAGGGGCCCGATGGGGCTGCCGGAGCTGACGTCGACCAAGTACCTGGTGACCGGCGACGGTCACACCCGGTGACCTGATCGGGCGGGTCCGTATTTCGGTCTCGGCCTGCCCAAACCGTCCCGTCGGCCGTACTCTGGACGGGTGCCGGACGACGTGGGGGGCAGGCCGTTCCCGGACGGCGACGAGCCCGACAGTCACAGCCACGGGGCAGCGGACGAAGAGTTCGCGTCCGTGGTGTTCGACGAGGACTTCGTACGGTCCGCGCGGATCCATGAACCCACCGCGGTCGAGCGCATGCTGGCCGCGGCGCAGGCGCGCGCCGAGGCGGAGGCCAGAAGATCCCGCGCCGGCTCAGCCCCCGCCGAGGAGGAGTTCTACGACGACGGGTTCGACCCCGACGACCCGGACGCGGACTTCGCGCGGCACGACGGCGACGCCTTCGAGCAGGACCCCGACGGCGAGGGCTACGGCCCGTACGGCCGCTACGGCGGCGCCCTCGGCCCCTACCGCAGCCACGCCCGCTGGCACCGCCCCGTGGCCTGGGTGCTCGCCGTCGTGATGGGCATTGGCATGGTCGCGCTGGCCTTTGCCGCGGTCTACCGTGGAACTGCGGGCAGCCGGCAGGAACCGGCGCCGCCGCCCGCCACAAGCGGGGTGGACGGACCGCAGGTGGGGCAGCTCACCGGGCAGCCCGGAGGAGTGCCGAGAACCGAAGCGGACTCCGCCGCACCGACCGCTTCAGCCGTGCCGCGTGCCCACTGACAGACCGCTGAGTATTCGTCAGAAGTTGTCGCGCAGCAGGGCGTTTACCTGGAAGCCTTCCGACCTACTCTGAAGGTATGGCCGGGCCTGGAGAGCCACCTGAGGGGACACCCGAGGGCGTTCCGGGAGGTGGAGAGGACGAGTACCGATCCGTCGTATTCGACGAGTCGTTCGTCCGCGCTGCCCGGCTCCAGGAATTCTCCGCCCAGGAGCGCCTGGACGACCACGCGCCCGCCGTGCGCAGCCGCCGCCCCTGGTCGCGGGCGCGCGGATCCCGGCAGGCCCTGGTCCTGGTCATCCTCATAGCCCTGGCCTTCGCCACGGCGATCTACATGGGCGTACGCCACCCCTACCAGCAGCAGGCCCTGCGCGCCGCTGAGCCGCTGCGGTCCACCGTGATACCGCTGGCCCCGCAGGGCAGCGTCCCCGGCGGGGCGCCCGCGGACCTCTTCGAGCGCAGCCCGGCCGCGACGTACAGGTCGGGGGCCGAGGGGGTCACGCTGCCCGCTGCCCGCGCCACCAGGAGCTTCTCCGAGAGCCAGGTGCTGGCCGCGCTCGAGTCCGCCAAGGAGTACGTCGTGCGGTCCGCCCTCGACCCGGACGTGCTGACCGGCGGCGCCGTGCGGTCCGTGCGCGTGCTGCTCGACCCGGGCCAGCTGGGCCAGTTCGACCGCAGCCTGGAGCGCCCGTCCGACGACGGGCGGCACGCGGCCACCGGCTGGCTCATACGCTTCGACCCCGCCCAGGTGGCCCTGGCCGACCCGAAGATCCGGGTCCACGGCAGCCTGGACGTCTCGGAGAGCGGCCCGGACCAGCTGGAGGTCACCGGCGACCACACGATCGTCTACGCGGTGCGGGCCGCGCCGAGCGGCTCGGACGCGTCCGAAGAGGCTTCGCTGTTCACCGTGCGCCGCGAGGTGCGGCTCCGCTTCGACCGCGACGACCTGCGGGACCACCGCGTCGAGATCGTCCAGAGCTACCTCCAGGCGGGCCCGCTGGCCTGCGCCGCCGACCCCGCGGGGCAGCTGCGGCCGCTGCTGGCCGGGCAGAGCGCCAAGGCGGACAGCCCGGCGGGCACGGATCCGTACGCGCCGGGCCGGCCGACCGCCGCGGTGTGCGGGGTGCTGGCGCCTAAGGCTCCGTCGGCCCCTCAGAGCCCGTAGCGTCATCCCCGGGCGGGTTGCCCCCGGACGGCTTGTTCCCGGGTCCGGGAGGGGTGCCGCCGCCCGGGCGGCCGGTGAAGGCCTCGCGCAGCTTCCCGCCCAGGTCCCCGGCCCCGCCCGCGATGTCCCGCACCAGCGCCATCAGCGGGTCCTTGCTGGTCCGCACGGTATCGGCGTAGTGGTTCGCGTGGTCCTTGAAGGAGTCGGAGACCGACGCGTCCTTGTCCCCGTCCCGCCGCAGGTAGTGGCCGTCCATGATCCGCTGGTAGTCGCGGCCCGCCGCCCACTTCTTCAGCTCGGCTGCGCGCACGGTCGTGAACGGGTGGCTGCGCGGCAGCACGTTCATGATCTTGAGGACGGAGTCCCGCAGGTCGCCGCCCGCCTCGTACTCCTCGGCCTGCGCCAGGAACGCGTCCACGTTCATCTGGTGCAGATGGTGGCCGCCCGCCAGCTTCATCAGGCCGCGCATCGACGCCTGCAGGTCCTGGCCGACCAGGAGCCCGGCCCGGTCCGCCGACAGTTCCGACTTGCGGAACCACTCGCGCAGCGCGGTCACGATCGCCATCACCGCGATGTTGCCCAGCGGGATCCAGGCGACCTTGAGCGCGAAGTTCGTCAGGAACAGCAGGATCGTGCGGTAGACGGAGTGCCCGGACAGCGCGTGGCCGACCTCGTGGCCCACGACCGCCCGCATCTCCTCCTCGTCCAGCAGCTCCACGAGCCCCGTGGTGACCACGATGATCGGCTCGTCCAGGCCGATGCACATGGCGTTCGGCTTCGGGTCCTGCGTCACGTACATCGGCGGGACCTTCTCTAGATCCAGGATGTAGCAGGCGTCCCGCAGCATGTCGTTGAGATGGGCGAACTGCTGGTCGCCGACCCGCACCGAGTCGGACAGGTACAGCAGCCGCAGGCTGCGCTCCGGCAGCAGCCCGCTCAGCGCCTTGAAGACGGTGTCGAAGCCGCTCAGCTTGCGCAACGCGACCAGCGCCGATCGGTCGGCGGGATGCTCGTACGCCCGGGAGGAGATCCCAGGGAAGCGCCTGCGGTCGCGACTCGGTACGCGCTCCTGGCTGTGCTCGGTCATTGCCTGGCCCCCTTGTCGGCCTCGCTGTGGCCCGTCCCCCCGGTAGACCCCACCCTAGGCCCAAAGGTTGCGATCGCCCGCTTACGATGAGGGCGCTACGTACGCGTCCGCGCGTTCCACGCCCGATCACGAACTGGATAGGCCTGCCGACGATGAGTCTTCCCAGCAGCACCGCCCACGCCCTGGTCACGCTCGCCTCCGAGGGCGGCGAGCACAGTGGGAACCACGAGAGCCTCAGCCCGTACCTCACGGGCGGCGGCGCGCTGTTCGCCCTGCTGCTCCTGCTGTGGATCACCACCCGCTTCAATCGGGACCGCTGAGCCGTAGGCTCGGCACGCATGGAAGACCAGGGAGGGGCTGTGACCGGTCCGGTTAAGCGGCGACTCGGTGTGATGGGCGGAACGTTCGACCCGATCCACCACGGTCACCTGGTCGCCGCGAGCGAGGTGGCCGCGCAGTTCCACCTCGACGAGGTGGTGTTCGTGCCGACCGGCCAGCCCTGGCAGAAGAGCCACCGGGAGGTGTCCCCTGCCGAGGACCGCTATCTGATGACGGTGATCGCGACCGCGTCCAATCCGCAGTTCTCGGTCAGCCGCATCGAGATCGACCGCGCCGGCAAGACGTACACCATCGACACCCTGCGCGAGCTGCGTGAACTGAACCCCGACACCGATCTCTACTTCATCACCGGGGCCGACGCGCTGGCCCAGATCCTGACCTGGCGGGACGCCGAGGAGCTGTTCTCGCTGGCGCACTTCATCGGTGTGACCAGGCCGGGGCACGCGCTCAACGACCCGGGGCTGCCGGACGGCGGCGTCTCGCTGGTCGAGGTTCCGGCGCTCGCCATTTCGTCGACGGACTGCAGGGCGAGGGTGGCGGCGGGGGACCCCATCTGGTATCTGGTGCCGGACGGGGTGGTGCGCTACATCAACAAGCGCGGGCTGTACCGGGACGCCGGATAGCCGAGCACTGAAAGGGGCACCTGTGAACGACGCACACTCCGGGCGGCACCATGCGGAGGGTGGGCCCGAGCGTGGCCAGGACCCCTACGGACAGCAGTACTACGACCCCTACGCGCAACAACAGCAGGAACCGCCGCCGGGGTACGCCTACGACCCGTACACGCAGCAGTACTACGACCCGTACGCGCAGCAGCGCCCGCAGCAGCCTCAGCAGCCGCCACCGCGACAGCAGCCGCCACCGCCACCGCGACAGCAGCCGCCGCCACCGCAGCCGCAGTCTCAGCAGCAGGGATACGGCTACGACCCGTACGGCCGCCAGCCTCAGCAGTCCCAGCAGCCACAGCAGTACTACGACCCGTATGCCCAGCCCCAGCCGCCGCGGCCGCCGCAGCAGGCCCCGCCCCGGCAGGCCCCCGCGCCGCAGCAGACCCAGCAGCAGCCGCGTGTCCCGCCCCAGCCGCCGCCGCGGGGCCGCGGGCCGGACCCGTCCTCCCGGGACTACCAGACCGAGCAGTTCTCGTTCATCGAGGAGGGGGAGGAGGACTCCGAAGACGTCATCGACTGGCTGAAATTCGCCGAGACCCGCACCGAGCGGCGGGATGAGCGCAAGCGCAAGGGACGCAACCGCGTCGTGGCGCTCGCCGTGCTCCTCGTCCTCGCCCTCGCGGGCGGCGTCGGATACCTCTGGTACGCGGGCAAGCTGCCGGCCCTTCCGGGATCCGATCCCGGCACCCAGGCGGCGGGCGGCCCGCAGAAGCGGGACGTGATCGTCGTCCACCTGCGGAACACCAAGGGCGGCGGCAGCTCGACCGCGCTGCTGGTCGACAACAAGACCACCAAGAAGGGCACCACCGTCCTGCTGCCCAACTCCCTGGCGCTCGGCACCGACGACGGCGCCAGCACCACCCTCGGCAAGTCCGTCGAGGACGAGGGCACCACGCCCACCCGGGACGCCCTCGGCACCCTCCTCGGCTCGGACATCCAGGGCAGCTGGCGCCTGGACACCCCCTACCTGGAGAACCTGGTCGAGTCGGTCGGCGGGATCGATGTCGACACCGACACGACCGTGCCGGGCGTGAAGAAGGGCGACGACCCGCTGGTCAAGCCGGGCAGGGCGCAGACGCTGTCCGGTCAGGCCGCCGTCGCCTACGCCACCCACCGGGCGCGCGGCGAGGAGCAGACCAAGCAGCTGCTGCGCTTCGGCCGGGTCATGCAGGCCGTCCTGAAGAAGATCTCGAGCGACCCGGACGCGGCGACCACGACCGTGCAATCGCTCAATCAGATCCCGGACCCGTCGCTGACCGAGAACCAGCTGGGCGCCTCCCTCGCCCAGCTGGCCGAGCAGGCCAAGGGCGGCGCGTACGAGACGGCGCTGCTGCCGGTGCAGCCGGACGGGACGCTCAGCGAGCGCACCGCCGAGAGCGTGGTCAAGAACGTCCTGGGCGGGAAGGTCAGGAACGCCGACCCCGACGCGGCCCCGCGGGTGAGCGTCCGGAACGCCACCGGCGACCGGAAGGCCGCGGGCAGCGCCCAGGTCGCCCTGGTCAACGGGGGCTTCACCTTCGTGGACGGCGGCGCCGCGGGCGCCGTGCAGGCCGCCTCGCAGGTGACCTACGCGGACCCGGCGCAGGCGGAGAAGGCCAAGCAGGTCGCCAGGACCCTGGGCCTCCCGGACAGCGCGGTGAAGAAGGGCAAGGGCGCGGCCAACGCGGATGTGACGGTGGTGCTCGGTCAGGACTACGAGGCCGGGTAGGAAACCGGTCGGGTGCTGTCGGCGGGCCGTGAGACCCTGGAGGGGAACCTGATCCCGAAGGAAAGCTTGCTCGTGACCGCCACTGACCGCTCCATCGAGCTGATCAACGTCGCCGCCCAGGCGGCCGCCGACAAGCTCGCGCACGACATCATCGCGTACGACGTCAGCGACGTTCTGTCGATCACCGACGCCTTTCTGCTGGCCTCGGCGCCCAGCGACCGCCAGGTCAAGTCGATCGTCGACGAGGTCGAGGAGCGGCTGCAGAAGGAGCTGGGAGCCAAGCCCGTGCGCCGCGAGGGCGACCGCGAGGCCCGCTGGGTCCTGCTGGACTACGTGGACATCGTGGTGCATGTGCAGCACAGCGAGGAGCGGGTGTTCTACGCGCTGGAGCGGCTGTGGAAGGACTGTCCCCAGCTCGGACTTCCGGAGGACGCCCTCGCCACCCACGGCAAGGCGGAGGAGTACGCGAAGCGGCAGGCCGCCGACGACCTGGACGGAGACCTGCTCTGAACGGCACGAACAGCGCCCGTGGCCGCCGCGTGGTCCTGTGGCGGCACGGCCAGACCGCCTGGAATCTGGAGCGCAGGTTCCAGGGCTCGACCGACATCGAACTGACCGAGACCGGCATTGCCCAGGCGCGCCGGGCCGCCCGGCTGCTCGCGGCGCTGAAGCCGGACGCGATCGTCGCCTCCGACCTGAAGCGTGCGGCGCACACGGCCGCCGAGCTGGCCGCGATCACGCGCCTCGAGGTCACGCACCACGAGGGCCTGCGGGAGACCTACGCGGGCGTCTGGCAGGGCCTCACGCACGAGGAGATCGTCGAGAAGTACGGCGAGGAGTACGCGGCGTGGAAGCGCGGCGAGCCGGTGCGGCGCGGCGGCGGCGAGCTGGAGACCGAGGTCGCCGAGCGGGCCGCTCCGGTCGTCCAGAGCCATGTGAACAAGCTGCCCGACGGTGGCACGCTGGTCGTGGTCAGCCACGGCGGCACCATCCGCACCACCCTCGGCCGGCTGCTCGGCCTCGAGCCGCGCAGCTGGGAGGCGCTGGGCGGCCTGGCCAACTGCTCGTGGTCGGTGCTGGGCGAGGGCGTGCGCGGCTGGCGACTGATGGAGCACAACGCCGGGTCACTGCCGGAGCCGGTGCTCGGCGACGACGACTGAGGCCACGCCTGAGGGGAGGCCTGGGGCGCGGGTGGGCCGAGGGCTGGGACGGGGCCCAACGGATTTCCGTTTCCGGCCGGTCACCCGTTAAGCTACTTCTCGTTCGACGCGCTCCGGCGCCGAGAAGAGCGGGGCTATAGCTCAGTTGGTAGAGCGCTTGCATGGCATGCAAGAGGTCAGGAGTTCAATTCTCCTTAGCTCCACAGCAGCTCCACAGCCGCCAGGATCCCGTTCCCGTCAGGGGGGCGGGATTCTTTGCCTCTCCGGCCCCGCCGGAAGCGATCACCACCGGCAAGTCCCGTACCCCTTAACAGTGGTGGCACCGACACGCGTGCCGGCTTCACCGCGGCGTCGCACGCCCGCGGACTCGCCGCGGACACCGACCAGTTGATCGCCTTCCGGCTCGTCCTGACCCTGCACCTTCAGGGCGCGCGGGCGTTCGGCGTGGCGATGCGTAACGGAGGCGACTGCGGGCCCGTTATGTACGCGGTGCCGGGCGCATCGGTGCCGTACGCGTGGCGCATCCGTGCCGTACGCGCTGGTGGTGAGTGCTCCGGCGCCGGCTGCGCACGCCGCTTCCGGTGTGCCGGCCGGTCCGCACGCCACGGGCGGCGCCACTGACCCAGCGGTCAGCCGCGCCACTAGCCTGGCCGAGATGGGCTGCCCCGCTGACCTGGGCGCCGTCCCGTGGCAGAATCGGACGACCGGAAGGGGAGGAGAGCGCATGCCGACGAGCATGGTCGAGGAGGTCGACGATCTGCTCGATACTGCCGAGGCGGCTCTTCTCGAGTGCCCTTCCTGTGGTTCGGCCCATGTCGCCCAGGTCCTGGGAGACAACGGTGGGATTTCGTACGTCTGCACGGCCTGCGGCCACAGCTGGAGCTGAGTGATGGGGGCACACAGGCGGAAGTGCGATTGGTGCGGCAGCGGGACTCCTATCGTCCGCGACATGGAGCCGCTCAACCCCGACTACCAGTACTGGTGCGAGGAGTGCGCGCGGGCGCTGATCATAAAGGGCGACCCCATCGAGACGTACCGCGAGCTCGAGGGGGAGCCGATCTACGGGCGGCTGCTCGACGAGCACTGCACGCTCAAACGGTTCTACTCCTTCGTCACGGCCTGACGGCCGGGAGTGGCTGGTCATCGATTTGGCGGAAGGCCAGGGGGGCCGTGTAATGTTGGCGAAGCCGCCGCGGGGAACCGGGGCGGATGACGAGGACCTGGGGCTATAGCTCAGTTGGTAGAGCGCTTGCATGGCATGCAAGAGGTCAGGAGTTCAATTCTCCTTAGCTCCACAGCATTGAGAGCGGGCCGCCTGTATGGGCGGCCCGCTCTCGTATGTCCGGTCCCGGCCTCATGGGGCAGGTCCCGGCCCTATAGGGGCCGGGACCAGGGCCAGGGGGCGGCAGGTCAGCCGCCGCCGCGCGGGAGCACCCTCCTGGTGGGCGCAGGCTGCTCGGTGGCCGTCGCCTCGAGCCGTAGCGCAAGCGCGGGGCACCGGCGTACGGCGCGCTGCGCGCGCCCCCGCAGATGCATCGGGACGGTCGCGTCCGCGACCGCCGGGTAGCCGTCGGGCCCGAGCCGTATGAGCTCCGGAATCAGCTCCGCGCAGACGCCGTGCCCTTCGCACAGCGTCCAGTCCACCGCCACCTTCTCGCCGCTCGGTACGCCCTCCTCCTCGTAGCCGGGCGCCGGCAGCGGCAGTACGCCCTGCGTGGGCCGGCCGCAGCCGCCGCTCAGCACGTGTGCGGCCAGGTCGTCGGTGAAGACCTGCAGCGCGGACTGGATGAAGCGCACGGAGCCGTCCGGGTGTTTGCACGCCCCGCGCCCGCGCACGGCCTGGGTCACCTGACGTACGGCCTCCAGGGAGGTCGGGCCCCCGCCGCCCAGTACCTCGGAGAAACCGGCGGCCGCCGCGGGGAGCCCCAGCTTGCAGGGCCCGCACTGCCCCGCGGTCTCGGCGGCCAGCCAGTTCACCACCCGCAGCGACTCGCCGAGCGGGCAGGTGTCGGGCCCGATGGGCAGCAGCGCGCCCGCACCGAGCGCCCCACCCGCCGTGGCCAGCGCCTTGCGGGAGATGATCGCTCCCTGGGCGGTCAGCCCGTCGATCCAGTTGCCGTGGTAGCCGCCGGACAGGACGGCCTGCGGCATCGGGGGCGCCCCGCACAGCTCCATCACGTAGCGCAGCGGTGTGCCGATGGGCACCTCGAGGACGGTCGGCCGGCCCACGGAGCCCGAGACCGTGAGCATCGTGGTGCCCGGCTCGTCGGTCAGGCCCGTGTTGCAGTAGCGGTGCGGGCCGAGCCGTGCGGCGACGGCGAGTTGGGCGAACGTCTCCGCGTTGGACAGCAGCGTCGGCGCCCCCGCCACACCCGAGTCGGAGGCCCGCACTTTGCGGCCGGGCGGCAGCGAAGGGCCGCCGTTCACGGCCCGGACCACGGAGGACGCCTCGCCCGACACCATCCGCTCGGGGGTCCTGACCACACGCGCGCGAAGCCCCCGGCCGCGCCGGTCGGACAGGCCCCGCTCGGCCAGCGCCTCGCGCATGGACGCCTCGGTCGAGTCGCGGGTCACGGCGATGGCCAGCTGGCGGGCGCCCAGCGCCTCGGCGGCCAGCAGGGCGCCGTCGAGTATGAGATGCGGGGCGCGGCAGAGCAGCACGGTGTCCTTGCGGCAGGCGGGCTCGCCCTCGCTGCCGTTGACGACGACCACGGGGCGTACGCCGCGGCGGATCGCGCTCTTCGCGACGGCCCGCAGCTTCTTCGCGAAGGGGAAGTGCGCGCCGCCGCGGCCGTTCAGCGAGACGGCCTCGGCAAGGTCGGCGAGCCGTTCGCCGACCATCGGCTCCAGGGCCCCGTGCACCTTCAGGTGCATGGGGAGGTCGAGCCGGTGGACCAGATCGAACCCGCTGGTCAGCTGCGGAAGACCGACGACCCGGACATCCGGGACGTCGGGCAGGGGTGCGTTCATGGCCGGTCTCCTGCGGGCTCGTGCCACGGCTCACCGGGTGAGGGCGGGTACGGCGGTCCCGTCCGGCGCCGCGACGGGGGGGATGTGGGGTACGGCTCCTGCTGGGGCCTGACGTGCTCCGCGGGCGGCGGCGGGGACGGCGCGGGCCAGCGCTCCACGGTCTGGTCGGCCGGAGCCGGTCCCGGGGTCGCGTACGAGGACACGGTGGGCATCGGCTCGGTGGGCTCGGGCTCGTAGAGGGCCTCGTACTGCGCGGTCGTCTCGTACCGCGCGGCCGGCTCGTATGGGGCGGGCTGCTCGTACGGGGCGGTCTGCTCGGTCAGGGGGTCCGAAAGCCCTGTGGGGCTGGACAGCGGGTCGGACAGCGGGTCGGACAGCGGGTCGGACAGCGCCGGGTCATAGAGGGGCGCCGCAGGCGGCGGGTCGGACAGGAGAGGCCCGGAGATCGTCGTGGGCGCCTCGGAGAAGCCCGTCGGATCGGACAGCGGCAGGGGAGGGACGGGCCCTGTGGGGGGCGGTCCGTAGCGTTCCTGCGGCTGGGGCTGCGGCGCCGCGGAGACGGCCCGGTACGCGGCGGAGATGCCCGCCCCCCGGCTCGCGGAGATCGGCGCGGGACGGGTCGTGTCGAGCCGCAGGGGCGGCTGGCCCACCGTGGTGTCGGCCCGCTGGCCCGGAACCCTCCGGGTCCCGGGGAGCGGCGCGACGGCCGGGTCCCGCGCGGGCGGCGCCTCGTCCCTGGCTCCTCCCCTGCCGGCCAGCGTTTCCGGCCGGGTGAAGGACATCAGCAGCCGCGCGATGCGCCGCCGCTGCGGCTGCGGGAGGATCCTCAGGGTCAGGGCGCCGGCCACGGCGGCGAGGCTGAACGCGTACAGCGTGGTCACCCAGGCAGCGGCCGGGCGACCGGCGTAGAGCCCGTGCAGCAGGCCCGCGAACCAGGCCGGATACGCCAGGGAGTGCAGGGAGCGCCAGCGGCTCGCGGCCTGCTCGGGCGCGGCGAAGGAGCTGCGCAGCGCCCCGGTCGCCCCCGCGATGACCATGAAGTACGCGGCGAGGGAGCCGAGCCCGATCAGCCCTGCCGAGCCCGTGAACCCGAGCCCGAACGGCACCAGGGCACCGAGGAACCCGACGTGATCGGCGGCGATCTTGAGGGTGATGTGGATGAGGAGGAAGGCCAGGGAGGCGACGGCCAGCGCGCGGTGGATTCCCTGGGCGAGCAGCCGGTGGCGCGGGACGAGGAGAATGCGGTCGGTGGCTATCAGCCCCCAGACGACCGAGGAGGTCAGTGACACCAGGGCGAGCACGCCGACGCCGAACTCGAGCAGGCCGCGAAGCCATCCGCCGGTCGCAAGTGCAAGTGCCGGAATCAGGACGATGACGGCGAACGCTCCGGCGATCATGACCGGGCGCGGCACATCGAGCGGTGGGGACGATGGTCGGATCTTGCGGTGAGGGTTCATGCGGACGACTCCAGTGGTGCGGGGAGAGGGGTCCCGGCTCCGCATGCTAGGTCGCACGGCGAAGATCATCGTGGCTGTTTCGTTATTTGCTCCAATGTCAATTGCGGAGACGGCGGCAAAAGTTGCTGTCTGCAAGTGGATGGTGGCTCTGTGCGGCCCACAGGGGCGCTGCGGTACTCTGAGCGCATGCGTGCCGTACGCCTTCTGCTTAGCGGGCCGCGCTGATCAATCCCGGCCGGTGGACATACCGGTCGGAATCGGCGCGGCGTCCCCTCCTGTGCGAGGGGATTTTTCGTTTCGGTTGAAAAGTCGCAACCGGAATCGCCGGCAGAGACGATCGATGGAGCTTTAGGGATCATGAGCGAGACGAATTCTGCTGCCGAGGTGGCCGCGCCGTACCGTTACACGGCCGCGCTGGCCGCCGAGATCGAGGCACGCCGGCAGGACATCTGGGATGCCGAGGGGACGTACGAGGCGCCGAACCCGTCGGGTGACCTGGCGGGCGACCCGGAGCGGGCGGCCAGGCCCAAGAAGTACGTCATGGACATGTTCCCGTACCCCTCGGGCGCGGGACTGCACGTCGGCCACCCGCTGGGCTACATCGCCACCGACGTGTACGCCCGCTTCCAGCGCATGACCGGCCACAACGTCCTGCACACGCTGGGCTTCGACGCCTTCGGCCTGCCCGCCGAGCAGTACGCGGTGCAGACCGGCACCCACCCGCGCGTGTCCACCGAGGCCAACATCGAGAACATGAAGGTCCAGCTGCGCCGGCTGGGCCTGGGCCACGACAAGCGCCGGTCGTTCGCCACGATCGACCCGGACTACTACAAGTGGACCCAGTGGATCTTCCTGCAGATCTTCAACTCCTGGTACGACGAGGAGGCGAAGAAGGCCCGGCCGATCGCCGATCTGGTGGCGCAGTTCGAGAGCGGGGAGCGCGCGACTCCTGGGGGTACTCCCTCTGGCTTCGCCGGGGGGACCCCCACCCAGGCCGAAGGCTCTGGGGGAGGGCGCCCCTGGAGTGAGCTGAGCGCCGCCGAGCGCGCCGACGTCCTGGGCGGGTACCGGCTGGCGTACGCCTCCGACGCGCCGGTCAACTGGTGTCCAGGCCTGGGCACCGTGCTGGCCAACGAGGAGGTCACCGCGGAGGGCCGCTCCGAGCGCGGCAACTTCCCCGTCTTCAAGGCCAAACTGCGCCAGTGGAACATGCGGATCACCGCTTACGCGGACCGGCTGCTGGACGACCTGGATGCGCTGGACTGGCCCGAGGCCATCAAGCTGCAGCAGCGGAACTGGATCGGCCGCTCCGAGGGCGCCCGTATCGACTTCTCCGTCGAGAAGCAGAACCCGGCGGGCGAGAAGGGCGCGATCACCGTCTTCACGACCCGTCAGGACACCCTGTTCGGCGCCACCTACATGGTGCTGGCGCCCGAGCACGACCTGGTGGACGCGATCGTCCCGGCGGCCTGGCCGGAAGGGACGCGCGAGGTGTGGACCGGCGGGCACGCCACCCCGGCCGAGGCCGTGGCCGAGTACCGCAAGCAGGCCGCGGCCAAGTCCGACGTCGAGCGGCAGGCCGAGGTCAAGGACAAGACCGGTGTCTTCACCGGCGCGTACGCGACCAACCCGGTCAGCGGCGAGCGGGTCCCGGTGTTCATCGCCGACTACGTGCTGATGGGCTACGGCACCGGCGCCATCATGGCCGTCCCGGCGCACGACAGCCGCGACTTCGCCTTCGCGCGCTCCTTCGAGCTGCCCATGCGCTGCGTCGTGGATCCCTCCACCGCATCCGATAGCTCCTCCGGAGCGGGCCGGGGGACCGACCCCTCGACGTGGGACGACGCCTTCGTCTCGTACGACGCCAGGATCGTGAACTCGACCGGTCCCGGTGTTTCGCTGGACGGGCTGGGGGTCGTCGACGCCAAGGCGAAGATGACGGAGTGGCTGACCGCCCAGGGCATCGGCGAGGGCATGGTCAACTTCCGGCTGCGCGACTGGCTGTTCAGCCGGCAGCGCTACTGGGGCGAGCCCTTCCCGATCGTCTACGACGAGGACGGCATCGCGCACGCGCTGCCCGATTCGATGCTGCCGGTCGAGCTGCCGGAGGTCGACGACTACTCGCCGCGCACCTTCGACCCGGACGACGCCGACACCTCTCCCGAGACCCCGCTGTCCCGGAACCAGGACTGGGTCAACGTCGAGCTGGACCTGGGTGACGGCGTCAAGCCGTACCGCCGCGAGACCAACACCATGCCGAACTGGGCCGGTTCGTGCTGGTACGAGCTGCGCTACCTGGACCCCAGGAACAGCGAGAAGGTCGTCGACCCGGATGCCGAGCGGTACTGGATGGGGCCGCGCGAGGGGCAGCCCGCGGGCGGCGTCGACCTGTACGTGGGCGGCGCGGAGCACGCCGTACTGCACCTGCTGTACGCCCGCTTCTGGCACAAGGTGCTGTACGACCTGGGCCACATCTCCTCGTACGAGCCGTTCCACAAGCTGTTCAACCAGGGCATGATCCAGGCCTACGTCTACCGGGACAGCCGCGGCATCGCGGTCCCGGCAGCCGAGGTGGAGGAGCGCGACGGCGCGTACTACTACCAGGGCGAGAAGGTCAGCCGGCTGCTGGGCAAGATGGGCAAGTCCCTGAAGAACGCGGTCACTCCGGACGAGATCTGCGCCGAGTACGGGGCCGACACGCTGCGGCTGTACGAGATGGCGATGGGCCCGCTGGACGTCTCCCGGCCCTGGGACACGCGCGCGGTGGTCGGCCAGTACCGGCTGCTGCAGCGGCTGTGGCGGAACGTCGTGGACGAGAACACGGGCGAGGTGACCGTCGCCGACGCGGAGCCGGACGAGGACACGCTGCGTGCGCTGCACAAGGCGATCGACGGTGTCAGGCAGGACATGGAGAACCTGCGCTTCAACACCGCCATCGCCAAGGTGACCGAGCTGAACAACCACCTGACCAAGGCGGGAGGCCCGGTTCCGCGGACGGTCGCCGAGCAGCTGGTGCTGCTGATCGCCCCGCTGGCACCGCACATCGCCGAGGAGCTGTGGCACCGGCTGGGTCACGACTCGACGGTCGTGTACCAGCCCTTCCCGGTGGCCGACCCGGCGTACGTCGTCGACGAGACCGTGACCTGCGTCGTGCAGATCAAGGGCAAGGTCAGGGCGCGCCTGGAGGTGTCGCCGTCGATCGCCGACGAGGAGCTGGAGAAGCTGGCGCTGGGCGACGCGGGCGTGGTGGCCGCGCTGGGTGGAGCGGACATCCGCAAGGTCATCGTGCGGGCACCGAAGCTGGTCAACATCGTGCCGGCGTAGGCGGCAGGCTGGAGCCGGTAGCCGGCGGTAGCCGGCGGACTCCGGGGGTTTCCCCTACGGGCCGGTTGGGGGTTCCGATGGAACCCTCGACCGGCCTCGGCCGTTTAGGGTGGAGATACGACGTCCTCACGGTCCACGTCGTCATGGTCCATGTCGTCACGGTGCACTTGGGCCATGCCGGCACGGCACAGCCGGTCGGGCCCCGTCACCGCGAAGGAGCGAGCGCCCATGGAAGCCGCGATCCTCATCCTCGCGCTGCTCTTCCTCGCGTTCGTCGTGCTCGGCGCGTACGTGACGGTCAAGGTGGTGGGCGCCGCGAAGCGCGGCGTGGACCGCACGGTCGCGCAGGCGCGGCGCACCGTCGAGGACACCACGCTCAGGGCGAGGCAGCTCACGCAGCCGGGCCCCGTCGGCCAGCTCGCCGAGCTGCGGCTCTCGCTGCGCACGTCCATGCGGGCCACGCAGGACGCGCTGTACGGGGCTCCGCCCGAGGACGCGTCCCTGTCCGAGGCCCGCGGCCTCTTCGAGCGGCTGAGCGCGCACGGGCGCGAGCTGGACGGCGAGCTCAAGCGGCTGGAACAGGAGCCGGACAAGGGCAGGCGCGTGGCCAGGCTGCCGGAGTTGCGCGAGCGGACCCGCCGGCTCGTCGGCCACGCGGACTCCCTTCGGTGGGCAGCGCAGGACAGGGCTCAGCAGTTCGCGGACGACGACCTCTCGGCGCTGGGGAACCAGATCGAGGTCGAGGCGGGGGCACTGCGGCACTGGACGACGGAGGCGGACGCGGAGGCGGGACCGGCGGCCGCGGCGACGAACGCGGGGGCGGCGGCTGGGTCGTCGGAAGAGGTGCCCAAGTCGGCGGAGGCCGGGCGGGTGTCCGGGGCGACGGAGGCCGGGCGGGCGCCCGGTCCGGCTGCGCCGACGCCTGCCGCGGAGCCCGCTGCCCCGCCGTCGGCTGCCACGCCGCCGGCCGCCACACCGACTCCGACCTGGCCGGACGTCTCCATGCCGGACGCGGCGTCACAGGAGCCGCCGCCCGCCATCACCGCGCGGGATCCCCGGCAGCAGACCGCGTACCCCTGGGAGAAGGCCGCCCGCCGGCCGGAGGGTACGACCTGACAGGGGCCGGGGTGGGGGCCGGGTGCAGGACCTGAGTTGGTGACCTGAGAGGGTGTTCCGAGTGTTGCGTGGGCCCGCACTGTCCGCCGTCGGCGTCCCCGGATAACCTCCAAGTCATGTCCCGCCATGTCGCTATCGTCACTGATTCCACGGCCTACCTGCCCCAGGCGGCCATGCAGCGGCACGGCATCACCACGGTTCCGCTGACCGTGGTGCTCGGCAACAAGGCGCTGGAAGAGGGCACCGAGGTTTCCGCCCGCTCCGTGGCGCAGGCGCTGCAGCGCCGTACTCCGGTGACGACGTCCCGGCCGAGCCCGGCGATGTTCGCAGCCGCCTACCGGGCCGCAGCAGAGGCGGGCGCGGACGGAATCGTGTCGCTGCACCTGTCGGCCGAGATGTCCGGGACGTACGACGCGGCGGCCCTCGCCGCGCGCGAAGCACCCGTGCCGGTTCGCGTGGTGGACACGGGAATGGTTGCCATGGCCCTCGGTTTCTGCGCGCTCGCGGCCGCGGAGACCGCGGAGGCGGGCGGCACGCTGGACGAGGCGGTGGCCGCGGCCGAGAAGCGCGCCGAGGGCACCTCCGCCTACTTCTACGTCGACACCCTCGACTACTTGCGCCGCGGCGGCCGTATCGGCGCGGCGCAGGCGCTCCTCGGCTCGGCGCTCGCCGTGAAACCCCTGCTGCAGCTGGACGGCGGCCGGATCGAACTGCTGGAGAAGGTACGCACGGCCTCCAAGGCCATCGCCCGTCTCGAGGAGCTCGTGGTCGAACGCGCGGGCGCCACCCCGGTGGACATCGCGGTCCACCACCTCGCCGCGGCCGACCGCGCCGACCAACTCGCCTCGCACCTGCGGGGCCGCGTACCGGGCCTGGGCGAGCTGCACGTCAGCGAGGTGGGCGCGGTGATCGGTGCCCACACGGGGCCGGGCCTGCTCGGCGCGGTGCTGTCGCCGAGGGGCTGAGGGGCGGCCACCACGCTTTTGTGCGTGGCGTGTGGGGCCGGGTCACTCGTGCGGGTGGCGAGGTTTTCCACAACTCGCGGGTTATCCACGGGAATTGGGGCTGCTCAGTGGGTCGCGCGGATCGCGTCTACCGTCGTCGGCATGGAGATGCGATCACGGAGTGTAACCAGTGGGCCAGGCCGTGCGCCTGGCTCCGATCAGCGAGTTCGCCGCCGCCATGGTGTGCGACGCGTCGGCGGTCCCGGCATGCGCGCCGCCCGCCACCGCGCCGTCGCGCGGTCGGGTACGGCGCCCGGATCGGTGGCGCTGCGCGCCCGCGCCGCGGCGCTGTTCGCCCCGCCGGGCGGGCCCGGACGGGATGCGGCAGCCGGCGTGGGCGAGGCGGATGACGAGGCGTTTGACGCGTACGACGCTCGGAGGGCGTATGAGGCATATGGGGCGTACGAGTCGCCTGCGGTCATGCAGGGAGCGGCAGCCGTACGCGCGCCCTCGCCGCTACTTGCGTCTCCTCGCCCGCGAGCTCCGGGGTACGGAGGCGGGGGCAGTCCGCCGGGCTCGGCGGAGCCGGATCCCGAACGGCCGGCGCCGCCAGGGGGCAGCCCGGACGCGCCGTCGGGCGGCTCGGGCCCCGACGCGCCGTCGGGCGGCTCGGGCCCCGACGCGTCCGGCTCGCCGCCCGAGGACGCCCTGCCCCGGCGCACCCGGTGGCGCCTCGCGATCCGCGAACGTCTCCCGTTGTGGATGCAGTTGAGGTGTGGCGTCGAGCCGCGGACGCTCGCCGCTCTGGCCGTTGTGCTCGTGCTGGCCGGAGGCGTGGCCGCGTATCACTTCTGGACCGGCCGCCCCCAGACCGTACGGGCCCCTGCGGCCGAGCCTCCGCCCGGCCACAGCGGCGGCCATGCGCCCGCCTCCGGAGCCATGGCACCGAGCCCGTCGCCGGGCCCTGCGCCGGGTGCGCCGGCCGCGGGCGGCGGGGCGCACCGCATCGTGGTCGATGTCGCGGGCAAGGTCAGGAGGCCCGGTATTCACGAGCTGCCGGCCGGTTCTCGGGTCGCCGACGCGCTCGAGGCAGCGGGCGGGGTGCGGCCGGGCACGGACACGCGTGCGCTGAACCGGGCCCGCATTCTCAACGACGGCGAGCAGATCGTGGTTGGCGTACCACCACCGGCGGCGGCACCAGGCGCGGATGCCGGCGCGGGTGGCGGTGGGGCGGGCGCCGCCAGTGCGGCGGGCGCGGCGGGCACGCCGGGTGCGGCAGGTGCTTCTTCGGGCGCGGCGGCGGGCCCGGTCAGCCTGAACGCCGCCACTGCCGAGCAGCTCGACGCACTGCCCGGCGTCGGCCCGGTCCTGGCCCAGCACATCCTCGACTACCGTGAGCAGAACGGCGGTTTCACCTCCGTGGACCAACTCCGCGAGGTCAATGGCATCGGCGATCGCCGGTTCGCCGAACTCCGATCCCTCGTGCAGCCATGACGCGATCCGCAGCGCACGCGGACTCGGGCCACCGCCTCGGCGCGTCCGCCCCGCATCAGGAGAGCCCCGCGGACCTCCGCCTCGTCCCACCAGCCCTCGCCGCCTGGGCCGCGGCGGCGCTCGCCGTGGGCGCCCCCGCGAGCTGGGCAGCCGCAACGGCCGCGGTGTGCCTGGCAGTCGCGTTGCTCCTCCTGCTCCGCGGAGCCAGAGCCCGCCGCGAGCGCGGCGGCGTGCGCTTCGTCGCGGTGGCGGCGCTGCTCTGTGCGGCTGCCGCGGCGGTCTCGGGCGCGCTGCACGCGGCGGATCTGCGGCGCGGTCCACTGTCCGAGCCGGCCCGGCAGTACGCGGACGTCACGGTCGAGCTGACCGTGACCGGCGATCCCCGCCTCACCCGCCCTCGCGTTCACGGTGCGCAGAGCGCCCCCTCCGCGGTCGTCCTGAAGGCGGAGGCGGAGCGGGTGACGACCGCTGACGGCACGGTCACGGCGACGCGTACGCCCGTGCTCGTCGTCGTCCAGCAGCACGGCTCGCCGCATGGGCGGCGCTCCGGCGACGGTACGGCCACAGACCGCAGCCGGTTCCAGGAAGCCTCGCCGCAGGCGGCCTGGCTGGAGGTGCTGCCGTCCACGCGGCTGCGGGTGCGCGCTCGGCCCGCGCCGCCGCTGTCGAGCGGGGGCGGGGAGCCCGTCGCAGCGGTGCTGCGTGTCGCCGGTGAAGGGCGGCCGCCGGAGGTGATCGAGGAGCCGAGTGCGCTCCAGAGGGTCGCAGGGGAGCTGCGCGGCGGGCTGCGGAAGGCCACCGATGGACTCTCGTCCGACGCCCGCGCCCTGCTGCCCGGGCTCGTCGTCGGGGACACCTCCCGGATGCCGCCGGACCTCGAAGAGGCCTTCCACGCAACGGACTTGGTCCACTTGACGGCCGTCAGCGGAGCCAACTTCACCATCATGCTCGCACTTCTCATCGGCCCTCCGCACCTCGCGCTGCGCGCCGAGCGCCGCGGTCTTGCGCCGCTGCTCGGCATGCCCCTGCGCACGACCGCACTCCTCGGCGGGCTGCTCACGCTGGCGTTCGTGGTCGTCTGCAGACCCGAGCCGAGCGTGCTGCGGGCCGCAGCCTGCGGGCTGGTCGCCCTGCTCGCGATCGCCACCGGCCGTCGCAGATCACTGCTGCCGGCTCTGTCCACGGCAGTGCTGGTGCTCGTCCTGTACGACCCGTGGCTCGCCCGTTCCTACGGCTTTCTGCTCTCCGTCCTCGCCACGGGCGCGTTGCTGACCATCGCGCCGCGCTGGAGCGCGGCGCTCCAGCGGCGCCGGGTGCCGCCCAGGCTCGCCGAGGTACTTGCGGCAGCCGCGGCCGCGCAGGCCGTCTGCGCGCCCGTTGTCGCCGTACTGGCCGCGCGGGTCAGCCTGGTCGCTGTTCCATGCAATCTGCTCGCCGAACTCGCCGTCGCCCCCGCGACCGTCTTCGGCTTCGCCGCGCTGGCTGCCGCGCCCGTTGCGATACCGGTGGCCACCGGGCTTGCGTGGCTGGGCGGCTGGCCTGCCGAGTGGATCGCGGCCGTGGCCCGCACCGGTGCCGCGCTGCCCGGCGCCGAACTGGACTGGCCGGGCGGCTGGGCCGGAGGCCTGCTGCTCGCGGCCGTGACCGCGGCCGCCGTGCCGGTCGCGCCCCGGCTGCTGCGCCGCCCGTGGCTGTCCGCGGCCTGCGCGGCGCTCCTGCTGATGGCGATCACCCGCCCGGTGCCGCTGCCGCGGCTGCTCACCGGTTGGCCACCGCCCGGCTGGCGGTTCGCGGTCTGCGACGTGGGCCAGGGCGATGCGCTGGCGCTCGCGGCGGGCGGTGGCACCGCCGTGGTCGTGGACGCGGGACCCGACCCCGCGCTCGTGGACCGCTGCCTGCGCGCCCTCGGCGTCACCCGAGTCCCGCTGGTCGTGCTCACGCACTTCCACGCTGACCATGTAACCGGTTTGCCCGGGGTGCTGCGCGGCCGCGCGGTCGGCGCGATCGAGACCACGACGCTCGGAGAGCCCGCGGACCAGGCGGAGTTCGTACGTCGGGTGGCGCGCGACGCCGGCGTTCCCGTGGTCCGTACGGCTGCGGGGGAGCGGCGGCTGGGTCCGCTCCGCTGGCGCGTCCTGTGGCCACCGAGCCCGGCTCCGCCCCAGGCTCTGGGCCCGGCTCCGCCCCAGGCCCTGGGGTCGGCCCCGCCCCAGGTCCCGACCCCGGCCCAAGGCCTGGCCGCAGCCCCGATCCAGGCCCCGGGCTCGGGCTCCGCCCCGCCCCAGGTCCCGCGCTTGGGTTCGGCCCCGACCCCGCCCCAAGCCCCGGCCTACGTGCCCTCCCCGCCCTCCCCGTCCGCGGAACCCCCGCTCGAAGGTCCGAACGACGCCAGCATCACGCTGCTGGTTCGGACGGCAGGACTCACCCTGCTCCTGCTCGGTGACCTTGAACCACCCGCCCAGCAGGGGCTGTTGGCGGCCGTGCCGGAGCTGCCGCCCGTGGACGTCCTCAAGGTCGCCCACCATGGTTCCGCCTACCAGGATCCGCAGCTCCTGCGCCGAGCCCGCCCCCGCCTCGCCTTGATTTCAGCCGGAGAAGACAACCCGTACGGACACCCCTCCCCGCACACCGTCGCCGCGCTCCGTCAGCACGGCGCCACCGTCCTCCGCACCGACACCGACGGCGCGATCGCCGTGACGGGCGGTCCGGCGTCCCGCCTCGCCGCTGCCGTGAGGGGCGGCCGCGTGCCCCACCGTCTCCGGGCGGCCGAGCGCACCCGGCACGCACGCCGCCGCCTCCGCGTCCCGCCCTCACGCGCCCCGCCGCGGATCACCGGCGCCTCGCCGTTCCGGAAGCCCGTGCGTCCGGCTCGGCCCACGGCGTAGGTCGATGGACCGATGGCGGACCGATGGCGTACGCCCCGCGCGTTGGGTGATAACTGGAGCATGGACTCCGCCCAGACCGACGCCTACCTCCAGCGGATCGGTGCCGCACGTCCGGCGCGCGCCGACGCCGAAGCCCTCCGCGAGTTGCAGCTGCACCACTTGATGGCCGTGCCCTTCGAGAACCTCAGCGTCCATCTCGGCGAGGAGATCGTCCTCGAGGAGAAGCCGCTCGTCGACAAGGTCCTACGGGCCCGGCGCGGCGGCTTCTGTTACGAACTGAACGGCGCGTTCGGCAGCCTGCTCGTCGCCCTCGGCTGGTCCGTGACCCTGCTCGCCGCCCGTGTCATCAGCGAGCCCGGCCGCCTCGGTCCGCCGTACGACCACCTGGTGCTGCGCGTCGAGAGCCCGGACGGTGGGGACGCCTGGCTCGCCGACGTCGGGTTCGGCGACCACTGCCACCACCCCCTCCGGCTCGCCGACCGCGGGGACCAGACCGACCCCGGGGGTACGTTCCGTATCGCCGAGGTCCCGGACGGCGACCTGGAGGTCCTCAAGGACGGCAAGCCGCAGTTTCGGCTCGACCTGCGCCCGCGCGAGCTGGGCGACTTCGAGGCGACCTGCTGGTGGCACAGGACCTCGCCGAAGTCCAGGTTCACCCGCTCACTCGTCTGCTCCCGCCTCACCGAGGGCGGCGGCCGGGTCACGCTCAGCGGCCGCAGACTGGTGACCACGATCGCGGGCGGGCGCCGGGAGGAGGCCCTGACCACGGACGACGAGGTGCTGGCCGCCTACCGCACCAACTTCGGCATCGAGCTGGACCGCGTCCCGACCGCGCGGGAGCCGTAGCGTCCTACTCCGACTCCAGCCAGCCCTCGTACTCCTCCGCGAGCGCGTCCAGCGCTGCCGCGTCCAGCCGCCCGGCAGGGTCCTCGACCACCACGAGCCACTGCGCGTCCTCGGCGTCGTCCTCGCCGGCGAGTGCGTCCCGTACGAGGCGGGGCTCTTCGGTGCTCCCGAAGCGGCGGGCGAGGGCCTCGGCCACCTCCTCCGCGGCGTCACGGTCGGGCAGGACCAGTACATGTCGAACGTCGCTCACCAGGTCATTCTGCGCCAGGGCCGGATTGTCAGTGGCACGTGGGATGCTGGACCACGATGGCCAGGAAGACTGCGACTACCGCGACTACTGCGACGACTTCGACGACCGACGACGCGCTCGCCCCCGTCACGCTCGCCGTGGGCCAGGAGGACCTCCTCCTCGACCGCGCCGTGCAGCAGGTGGTCGCCGCGGCGCGGGCCGCCGACGCGGACACCGACGTGCGCGAGCTCACCCCCGACGCGCTGCAGCCCGGCACGCTCGCCGAGCTGACCAGCCCGTCGCTGTTCGCCGAGCGCAAGGTCGTCGTGGTCCGCAACTCCCAGGACCTGTCCGCCGACACGGTCAAGGACGTCAAGGGCTATCTCTCCGCCCCCGCCGAGGAGATCACGCTCGTCCTGCTGCACGCGGGCGGCCCCAAGGGCAAGGCGTTGCTCGACGCGGCGCGCAAAGCGGGGGCCCGCGAGGTCGCCTGCCCGAAGATGACCAAGCCCGCCGACCGGCTGGCGTTCGTACGGTCCGAGTTCCGCGGCGCGGGCCGCTCCGCGACGCCCGAGGCGTGCCAGGCGCTGGTCGACGCGATCGGCAGCGACCTGCGCGAATTGGCGAGCGCCTGCTCGCAGCTCGCCGCGGACGTCGAGGGCACGATCGACGACGCCGTCGTCGCCCGCTACTACACGGGCCGCGCCGAGGCATCCAGCTTCACGGTCGCCGACCGGGCGGTGGAGGGGAGGACCGCGGAGGCCCTCGAGGCGCTGCGCTGGTCGCTGGCCACCGGCGTCGCTCCCGTCCTGATCACCAGCGCGCTGTCCCAGGGCGTACGGGCCATAGGCAAGCTCGCCTCCGCACCGCGCGGCATGCGCCCCGGCGACCTGGCCCGCGAGCTGGGTATGCCGCCGTGGAAGATCGACCGGGTGCGGCAGCAGATGCGCGGCTGGTCGGCCGACGGCGTATCGGCCGCGCTGCGGGCGGTGGCCGAGGCGGACGGGGCGGTCAAGGGCGGTGGGGACGACCCCGGGTACGCGCTGGAGAAGGCCGTGGTGGCGGTGGCCCGCGCGGCCCGCCCTGCGCGCCGCCGCTGACGGCGCCGAAGCCGCGGTCCGCGCTGCCAGAATCCGCGCCTTCCCGTCCCGCGGCCTTCTCGCCCCGCCGGGGTTCTCGCCCCGCGGACCTTCCCGCCCCCCCGCGAGAGGCCCCGCTAGCTCTTCAGATTCGCCAGGGTCGCCTTCGTGTCCCGCTTCAGCATCTCCTCGACCTCCGAGAGGTCCGGCCCCGTGACTCCGGTGTCGTTCGACGAGAGGTAGTTGCTCCAGCTGATCTGGTACGTCATCCAGCCCTCGCGCACCGCGAGATACGCCGACGAGCCGGTCTCCCGCGGCTCTTCAGGTGTCACCAGGTACGCCACGTCGCCGATGCCCGCGACCTTCCGCACGCCGTACGCGTTCTCGTCGTCGCCCCGCTGCGCGAAACTCTCGTACTGGGCGGCGAAGTTGGCGGCCGGATCCGTCTTCTTGTAGAGCCACATCTCCACGCTCACGGTCGCGTTCGAGTACTCGGCGCCCGAGGGCTTCAGCGTGGTCGTGCACCACATGGCGTCCAGCGCCTTGTGGGTGGTCGCCTCGCTCGTCGGCTTCGACTCCTCCTCCGGGTACTCCTCATTGAGGGCCGAGAGGTCGGTGTCCGGGCAGATGTTCTTGCGGAACTCGTAGCCCGCGAGATCGGGGCTGCCGCTCCCTTCCTGCTCCTGCCCCGCGAACCCGCCGGGCGCGAAGACGACGGCGGTCCACACGGCGGAGGCGAGGATCGCCCCGCCCAGCGCCCACAGCCAGCTGCGGCCCCGCCCCACGGCGGACGGCCCGCCGGGTGCGAGCGGCCCGGGAGGCACGGGAGGGCCGAAGCCGTATCCAACCGGCTGCGGCGGCACGTACGGCCCCTGCGGCCCCTGCGGGCCAGGCCCGCCAGGCCCGCCAGACCCGCCAGGCCCACCAGGTCCCCCGGGTTGGGCATGGCCGGGCGGGCCCGGCAGGCCAGGCGGCTGCTGCGGCTGAACCCCGTACGGCTGGGCGGCGTATGGATTCGGCTGATCCCCCGTTGTCGACATGCCGTGAAGATACCGGACGTGTGAGCGTACGGAACTGCGCCAACTGCACGTGCACGGAAGCCCATAGGCAGGCGCCGCGGCCCGCCCGACGACCGCACGCAGACGCTCCGCGCGAGGCCGTTATTCTGTCTGCGGTCTGCGGTCTGCGGTCTGCGAGGTGGAACAAGGAGCAGATCCAGCTTCTCCCATGCGTTGCCGGGAACGGTGGCCATGAGCATGGTCGGGGTCGCCACGAGAGTTTGTGGCCCCGGTCGTCGTCAACGTCAGCAGCGGTCCGGGCTCGCTGGCGGCGACCGCCGACCCCAGCCGTATCGAGTCGAGCGCCGCATGGCCACGATCGAAGCCGATGGCCCCCCCGCCCGCTTCTTCGACGCAGCCGGCCCCGTCCCCTGGTAACCCCCGCCCGTGAGGCCGAAGGCAGCACTGCCACCCGGGGTTTCGCTCATGATGCACGCCGCAGGCCGGCTCGCAGTGCCTGCGCCAGGAGGGTTCGAGGCGGGCGATGGCCTCGGTTCCGTATAGCCGGTAGCCGCCTTCGGGTCATCGCTCGGGCGGCGGCACGCCGACGTCCGACCAGGAGCGGATGGTGCGGACGGAAACACCGGTCCGGTTGGGGAGTTGCCCGAGAGAGACCCGAGAGAGACCCCAGAGAAACCCGAGAGAAAGGAGCGTGGAGAAAACAGCGATGCCCCCGGAGTGGGTCCGGGGGCATCGACGTAGCGTGGCGTACTACGTGGCCTGTCGCGCTTCGAGGTAGAGGGCTCGAAGGTGCCGCATCGACAGTCGGCCCGGCTTGCGAAAGCCAGGGCGCGTGCGGCGCGAGGGCTGCCGTTCGGTGTCGGCCCCGGGGCAGCAGCCCTGGAGCCCGGGGTGTCAGCCCTGGAGGGTGGAGACCCGCTCAGCCAGCGCCGACTTCTTGTTGGCGGCCTGGTTCTTGTGGATCACGCCCTTGCTGACGGCCTTGTCGAGCTTGCGGGTCGCCTCGCGAGCGGCCGCGGTGGCCTTCTCGATGTCGCCCGCCTCGACGGCCTCACGGGTCTTGCGGATCGCGGTCTTGAGCGAGGACTTGACGGCCTTGTTGCGCAGGCGCGCCTTCTCGTTCGTCTTGTTCCGCTTGATCTGGGACTTGATGTTCGCCACGTAAAGAGCCTTTGCAGGTTCGTCTGGATTCTTGCGCTTGGTTCTCGGGCCGGATCCCTGAGGGATTCCCGAGGTGCGCCGCGTGTGAGAGGGCACGAGGCACAGCGCCCCAGGCTACCAGCAGCCGTGATGGCCTCCCAAACCGGTCGTCCCCCGGCGGCCGTGGGACTATGGAGGCTACGTATCGATCCGACCAGAGGCGGCAGACGCCTCAAGAAACAGGACCCTGCGTGCCCGCGACCCCTATCAACGTGCCGGAGCCGAGCCGTACCGACCCGGCGCGGATCCGCAACTTCTGCATCATCGCGCACATCGACCACGGCAAGTCGACGCTCGCCGACCGCATGCTGCAGCTCACCGGCGTCGTCGAGCAGCGCCAGATGCGCGCCCAGTATCTCGACCGGATGGACATCGAGCGCGAGCGCGGCATCACGATCAAGTCCCAGGCGGTCCGGCTGCCCTGGGCGCCGACCACCGGGGAGGGTGCGGGCACCACCCACATCCTCAACATGATCGACACCCCGGGCCACGTGGACTTCACCTACGAGGTCTCCCGCTCCCTCGCGGCCTGCGAGGGCACGATCCTGCTGGTGGACGCGGCCCAGGGCATCGAGGCGCAGACCCTCGCCAACCTCTATCTGGCGATGGAGAACGACCTCACGATCATCCCGGTCCTCAACAAGATCGATCTGCCGGCGGCCCAGCCGGAGAAGTTCTCCGAGGAGCTGGCGCACCTCATCGGCTGCGAGCCGGACGACGTCCTGAAGGTGTCCGCCAAGACCGGCATCGGTGTGGACGTGCTGCTGGACAAGGTCGTCGCCGAGATCCCGGCCCCGGTGGGCGTCGCCGACGCCCCGGCCCGTGCGATGATCTTCGACTCGGTCTACGACTCGTACCGCGGCGTCGTCACGTACGTCCGCGTCGTCGACGGGCAGCTCAGCAAGCGCGAGCGGATCAGGATGATGTCGACCGGCGCCTCGCACGAGCTGCTGGAGATCGGCACCAACTCGCCCGAGATGACCCCGGCGGACGGCCTCGGCGTCGGCGAGGTGGGCTATCTGATCACCGGCGTGAAGGACGTCCGCCAGTCCAAGGTCGGCGACACCATCACGCAGCTGACCAAGGGCGCCGAGAAGCCGCTCGGCGGCTACAAGGACCCGAAGCCGATGGTGTTCTCGGGCCTCTATCCGCTCGACGGCTCCGACTACCCGGAACTCCGCGAGGCCCTGGACAAGCTGCAGCTCAACGATGCCGCGCTGGTCTACGAGCCGGAGACCTCGGCCGCGCTCGGCTTCGGCTTCCGCGTCGGCTTCCTCGGCCTGCTGCACCTGGACGTCATCCGGGAGCGGCTGGAGCGCGAGTTCGGCCTCGACCTGATCGCCACCGCGCCCAACGTGGTCTACCGCGTGCTCATGGAGGACGGCACCGAGCACACGGTCACCAACCCGAGCGAGTTCCCCACCGGCAAGATCGCCGAGGTGTACGAGCCGGTCGTACGGGCCACCGTCCTGGCCCCGAGCGAGTTCATCGGCGCGATCATGGAGCTCTGCCAGAACCGGCGCGGCTCGCTGCTCGGCATGGACTACCTCTCCGAGGACCGCGTCGAGCTGCGCTACACGCTGCCGCTCGCCGAGATCGTCTTCGACTTCTTCGACCAGCTGAAGTCCAAGACCCGCGGCTACGCCTCGCTCGACTACGAGCCCACCGGCGAGCAGACCGCCGACCTGGTCAAGGTCGACATCCTGCTGCACGGCGACAAGGTCGACGCCTTCTCCGCGATCACGCACAAGGACAAGGCGTACGCGTACGGGGTGCGGCTGGTCGCCAAGCTTCGCGAGCTCATCCCGCGGCAGAACTTCGAGGTGCCGATCCAGGCCGCCATCGGCAGCCGCGTCATCGCCCGCGAGACGGTCCGCGCGATCCGCAAGGACGTCCTCGCGAAGTGCTACGGCGGTGACATCTCCCGTAAGCGGAAGCTGCTGGAGAAGCAGAAGGAAGGCAAGAAGCGGATGAAGATGGTCGGCAGCGTGGAGGTCCCGCAGGAGGCCTTCATCGCGGTGCTGTCCTCCGACGAGTCCGGCGGCGAGGCGAAGGCGAAGAAGTAGGGCCGGGACCTAAGGCGCCCGTTCCCGGCATCCGGGGGCGGGCGTCTTCGTGTGGCATCCGGGTGAATGCCGGGCGTTCCGGTTTCTCCCGGGAGAAACGTGCCGTTACGCACGGCGGCAGCGGTGTTCCGGGCAGGCCGCGGCGCGTGGCCCCCGGGCGGTACGACGGTCGTGCCGCGCGGACACCGCCCGGGAAGGGATGCTGAAGTGAAGTACACGAAGGCTGCCGCCGTCGTCGTCGGCTCCGTCATGGCCCTCGGAACCGGATCATCCGCCTTTGCCGACGGCGGCGGCCAGGACTCCCCCGCCGCCTACGCGAGGACGCCGGCGGGCAAGATCAACCTGCTGGAGGAGCAGCCGTTCGCGAACGTCAAGAACCCGGCGGACCATCCGGTCAACGGCCTGCTGGGCTCCGTGGCCCGGGCGCTGCAGGGCAGCGGTCAGAAGCTCGACCCGAGGACGACCGAGGCCGCCCACAAGGCCGCAGGCAAGCACAAGGCCGCCCTCCAGGGGAACCAGGGCGCGCCCGGCAAGGGCGGTCAGGGGGGCCAGGGCGGTCAGGGGAACACCACGCGGGCCCCCGGGCTGCTCGGCGTGACCGGCCTCGGCTCCGGGAACGTCGGCGGCTCCGGGAACGTCGGCGGGAACGGCAGCGGGAACGGTGCCTCCGGGAACGTCGGCGCGAACGTCGACGGGAAGAGGGGCGGCCCCGGCGGGAACGGCGGGCTGCTCGGCGGCCTGCCCGCGGCGGGCTGAGCCCGGCCGCCGCCTGCGCTGTGCGCAGCGCGCGAGCGGGTCCGGACATGTCGATCCGGGCCCGCTTCTCCGTGTTCGTTCGCCATGACCGGCAGATGACGGATTCGTTCCCTCCGCTAGCGGGGAAGCGCCTCAACGAATGCGCTTTCACCCCTTACGCAAAGGCGGAACGCGCCCTACGCTGATGCCTTGCTCGAGGTTACTCGCCAGTTAAACAGTTGGCAGATGAACAGCTCCCACACAGCGCTGCCACGGGGCTCGGAGGATGTCGTGAGCGACACACAGATGTTTATCGAAAGCCGGCCGCCCTCCGTGGCGACACTCTTCCTGGAGAGGGTCGAGGCCGCGCCGGAGGCGGAGGCCTTCCGGTACCCCGTACCGCCCGCCTCCGGCGAGGGCCCGGACGACTGGCGCTCGCTCACCTGGAAGCAGTCCTCAGACCGGGTTCTGGCCATCGCCGCCGGCCTCATCGACCTCGGCGTACGTCCCGAGGAGCGGGTGGCCATCGCCTCCGCCACCCGCCTCGACTGGATCCTCGCCGACCTCGGCATCCTCTGCGCGGGCGCGGCCACGACCACGGTCTACCCGTCCACCAACGCAGAGGAGACGGCGTACATCCTCGCGGACTCCGGCAGCCGGATCCTGATCGCCGAGGACGGCGAGCAGCTGGCCAAGGTCCGCGAGCGGCGGGCCGAGCTCCCCGCGCTGGCGCACGTCGTGGTGATCGAGCAGGCCGACGCGCAGCCCGCTCCGGGCGACCCGGACGGCTGGGTGCTCTCGCTCGCCGACCTGGAGTGGCGCGGTACGGTCCACCTGGAGCAGAACCCGGACGTCGTACACAAGCGGATCAGCGCGATCACTCCCGAGCAGCTGGCCACGCTCATCTACACCTCCGGCACCACCGGCCGCCCCAAGGGCGTACGGCTGCCGCACGACAACTGGTCGTACATGGCCCGGGCCATCGAGGCCAACGGCATGGTGAACCGCGAGGACGTGCAGTACCTGTGGCTGCCGCTGGCGCACGTCTTCGGCAAGGTGCTGATCTCGGCCCAGATCGGCGTCGGCCACGTCACCGCCGTGGACGGCCGCATCGACAAGATCATCGAGAATCTCCCGGTGGTCAAGCCGACCTACATGGCCGCCGTGCCGCGGATCTTCGAGAAGGTCTACAACGGCGTCGCGGCCAAGGCCCGTGCGGGCGGCGCTGCCAAGTACAAGATCTTCCAGTGGGCGGCGGGCGTCGCGCGCGAGTACGCGAAGATCTCGCAGGACAGCCTGCGCCGCACCGGCATCAGGTCGGTGCCCCTCGGCCTCACGGTCAAGCACACCATCGCCGACAAGCTCGTCTACGCCAAGCTGCGCGAGGCCTTCGGCGGCAATCTGCGCGCCGCCGTGTCCGGGTCCGCCGCGCTGGCGCCCGACATCGGCTACTTCTTCTCCGGCGCCGGCATCCACATCCTGGAGGGCTACGGCCTTACCGAGTCCAGCGCCGCCAGCTTCGTCAACCCGGGCGAGAACTACCTCACGGGCACGGTCGGCAAGCCGCTGCCCGGCACGGAGGTGCGGATCGCCGACGACGGCGAGATCCTGCTGCGCGGCCCGGGCATCATGCAGGGCTACCACGGGCTGCCGGAGAAGACCTACGAGGTGCTGGAGCCCGACGGCTGGCTGCACACCGGCGACATCGGCGAGCTGTCCCCCGACGGCTTCCTCCGGATCACCGACCGGAAGAAGGACCTGATCAAGACGTCGGGCGGGAAGTACATCGCGCCGGCCGAGGTCGAGGGGCAGTTCAAGGGGGTCTGCCCGTTCGTCTCCAACATCCTGGTCCACGGGGCCGACCGGAACTTCTGCACGGCGCTCATCGCGCTCGACGAGCCCTCGATCACGGCCTGGGCCGCCGACCACGGCCTCGGCGGCAAGCCGTACGCCGACGTGGTCATGTCCAAGGAGGTCGAGGAGCTGGTCGGCGGCTACGTCAAGCGGTTGAACGAGGGGCTGCAGCGGTGGCAGACGATCAAGAAGTTCCGGATCCTGCCGCGCGATCTCGACGTCGAGCACGGTGAGCTGACGCCGAGCCTCAAGCTGAAGAGGCCCGTGGTGGAGCGCGAGTTCAGGTACCTGATCGACGAGATGTACGACGGCACACGCGAGGCGTAACCCCCTCCGGCGCGGCCCCGGCACCCCCACCCGGCCTCGCGCCGTTTCCCGCCCACCTGCCCTTTCACAGGCAGGTGGGCGGGAAGGTTCCGGGGCGAAGCGCCGGTCGGGGGGACGCGTGGCCGGGACTCCCCGGTCGGGGGTTCCCCGGGGCGGGGGACAATGGGGGCATGCCATCCGCACTGCCCGACGGCGAGCCCATGCCCAGCGACGGCGCACTGCCCCGTCACGCGCTCGCCGGCGCGGCCGCCCGTCCCCTCGGCTTCTACCTGCACGTGCCGTACTGCGCGACCCGCTGCGGCTACTGCGACTTCAACACCTACACCGCGAGCGAGCTGCGCAGCTCCGGCGGCGTCCTGGCCTCGCGCGACAACTACGCCGACACCCTGACCGAGGAGATCCGGCTCGCCCGGAAGGTGCTCGGCGACGACCCCCGCCGGGCCGAGACCGTATTCGTCGGGGGCGGGACGCCGACTCTGCTCGCCGCCGACGACCTGGGGCGGATGCTCGCCGCGATCCGGGACGAGTTCGGCCTCGCGGACGGCGCCGAGATCACGACCGAGGCCAACCCGGAGTCCGTGGATCCGCGCTATCTCGCAGAGCTCAGGGACGCCGGCTTCAACCGCGTCTCCTTCGGGATGCAGAGCGCGCGCCGGCACGTCCTGCAGGTACTGGACCGTACGCACACCCCCGGGCGCCCTGAGGCCTGCGTCGCGGAGGCCCGCGCCGCCGGGTTCGAGCATGTGAACCTGGACCTGATCTACGGAACACCGGGGGAGAGCGACGAGGACTGGCGCGCGTCGCTGGACGCGGCGATCGGAGCGGGCCCCGACCACGTCTCCGCGTACGCGCTGATCGTCGAGGAGGGCACGCAGCTCGCCCGCCGCATCCGGCGCGGCGAGGTGCCGATGACGGACGACGACGTGCACGCCGACCGCTACCTCATGGCCGAGGAGACGCTGTCGGCCGCAGGTTTCCAGTGGTACGAGGTGTCGAACTGGGCCACGTCGGAAGCCGGGCGCTGCCGTCACAACGAGCTGTACTGGACCGGCGCCGACTGGTGGGGCGCGGGGCCGGGCGCGCACAGCCACGTCGGCGGCGTCCGCTGGTGGAACGCCAAGCACCCGGGCGCGTACGCGCAGGCGCTGAGCGAGGGCCGCTCGCCGGGCGCGGGCCGCGAGGTGCTCGGCGCCGAGGACCGCCGGGTCGAGCGGATCCTGCTCGAGCTGCGCCTCGGCGAGGGTTGCCCGCTGGACCTGCTCGCCCCGGCGGGCGCGCGGGCCGCGGCACGGGCGCTGGCGGACGGACTGCTGGAGCGGGGACCGTACGAGGCGGGCCGGGCGGTGCTGACCCTGCGCGGGCGGCTGCTGGCCGACGCGGTCGTACGTGATCTGGTCGACTAGCGCGCTCCCCCTGACCGCGCATCCCGGGGCCTGGGGACGATGTGCGGGTCAGGCCGGAGCCGTGACGAAGTCGATCAACTCCTCGACCCGGCCCAGCAGGGCCGGCTCCAGGTCCTTGTAGCTGCGGACCGAACGCAGGATGCGCTGCCACGCGGCGCCCGTGTTCTCCGGCCAGCCGAGCGCCCGGCAAACCCCCGTCTTCCAGTCCTGGCCGCGCGGCACGGCGGGCCAGGCCGGGATGCCGACCGAGGACGGCTTCACGGCCTCCCAGACGTCGATGTACGGGTGTCCGGCCACCAGCACGTCGGGGCCCGTCACCTCCGCCGCGATCCGGGACTCCTTCGAACCCGGGATCAGATGGTCGACGAGCACGCCGAGGCGGGCGTCCGGGCCGGGCGCGAAGTCGCGGACGATCGCCGGAAGGTCGTCGACGCCCTCCAGGTACTCGACGACCACGCCTTCGATGCGCAGGTCGTCGCCCCAGACCCGCTCGACGAGCTCGGCGTCGTGCCGCCCCTCGACGTAGATCCGCCCGGCGCGCGCGACTCTTGCCCGCGCGCCGGGGACGGCGACCGAGCCCGACGCCGTACGGGTCGGCGTACGCGGGGCCGCCACCGAGGGGCGTACGAGCGTGACGACGCGCCCCTCCAGCAGGAAGCCGCGGGGCTCCATGGGGAAGACGCGATGCTTGCCGAAGCGGTCCTCGAGGGTGACCGTCGGGCCCTGGGCCGTCTTCTCGCAGCGGACGACGGCACCGCAGAAGCCGGTGGTGACCTCCTCGACCACCAGGTCGATCTCGGCCGGCACCTCGGGCACGGGCTTCTGCTTCTTCCACGGCGGCGTGAGATCCGGCCCGTACTGTCTGCTGCTGCGCATCCGGCCGACACTACGGAGCCGTCGCCCCCGTGCGGCTACGACACGCCGAAGCGCGCCGCCAGCTCGTCGCGCTGGGCCCGGACGAAGCGGGCGTCGACCACCGCTCCGTGCCCGGGCACGTACAGCGCGTCCTCGCCGCCCAGGCCCAGGAGGCGGTCCAGCGCCGCGGGCCACTGCGACGGAATGGCGTCGGGCCCGGCCTGCGGCTCGCCCGACTCCTCCACCAGGTCGCCGCAGAAGACGACGCTCGGCGCGCCCCCGCGGCCCGGCACGAGCACCGCCAGGTCGTGGCCGCTGTGCCCGGGCCCGGCGTTCACCAGCACCGCCTCGCGCCCTTCGCCGAGCGACACCGTCATGTCCCCGCTGATCAGGTGGCGCGGCGGGACGAGCAGCTCGGCCGCCTCCGCCGCGGCCTCCCGGTCGAGCCCGTGCCGGATCGCGTCCTCGCGCAGCGTCGCGCGCGCCCGCTGCCCGCCCATCATCAGGTCCATCCGGATCGCGCCGTACACCTGCGTCCCCGCGAAGGCCGCGGCGCCCAGGACGTGATCGAAGTGCGGGTGGGTGAGCGCGAGATGCGTCACCCGGCGGCCGAGCATCTCCTCCGCCTGCCGCCGCAGCTCCGCGCCCTCGCGCAGGGTGGCTCCCGCGTCCACCATCAGCACCGCGGACGGGCCGTGGACGAGGCCCGCCGTCGCGTCCCAGCCGGGCAGCCTCCGCCGGGCGACGCCCGGCGCAAGCTGCTCCCAGCCCGCCTCTTCCCAAGTCCGGTTCATACGACGACGCTAGTCGCAGCCGGGTAGCGTTGCCCGCTGCCGGGTTCCCGCCGGCCGCCATCCCCGGCCGGCGGGAACCCGGCAGGTGGGCCGCCCTTGCCCTGGTCATACCAGTGCGCCGTACACTGGCTCGGGGGAAGCTGGCACTCAGACACAGTGAGTGCCAAGCAGAGGGCCGAGGAACCGCAGCTGGAGGTGTGCGCATGCTCAGCGAACGCAGACTCGAGGTGCTGCGCGCCATCGTCCAGGACTACGTGGGCACGGAGGAGCCGGTCGGCTCCAAGGCGCTCACGGAGCGGCACGGCCTCGGCGTCTCCCCGGCGACCGTCCGCAACGACATGGCGGTGCTGGAGGACGAGGGTTACATCGCCCAGCCGCACACGAGCGCGGGCCGTATCCCGACCGACAAGGGCTACCGGCTCTTCGTCGACAAGCTGGCGGGTGTCAAGCCGCTCTCCCAGGCCGAGCGCAGGGCCATCCAGAACTTCCTGGACGGCGCCGTCGACCTGGACGACGTGGTGGGCCGTACGGTCAGGCTGCTCGCGCAGCTGACCCGGCAGGTCGCGGTGGTGCAGTACCCGTCGCTGACGCGCTCGACCATCCGGCACGTGGAGCTGCTGTCGCTGGCCCCGGCCCGGATCATGCTCGTGCTGATCACGGACACCGGCCGCGTCGAGCAACGCATGGTGGACCTCCCGGCGCCCTTCGGCGAGACCTCGCTCGCCGACCTGCGGGCGCGGCTCAACAGCCGGATCGTCGCCCGGCGGTTCTCCGATGTGCCCCAGCTCGTGCAGGACCTGCCCGACTCCTTCGACCCGGAGGACCAGGCCACCGTCTCCACGGTCCTGGCCGTCCTGCTCGAGACCTTGGTCGAGGAGACTGAGGAGCGTCTGGTGATCGGCGGTACCGCCAACCTCACCCGCTTCGCGCACGACTTCCCGCTGACCATCCGGCCGGTGCTGGAAGCTCTCGAGGAGCAGGTGGTGCTCCTCAAACTGCTCGGGGAGGCCAAGGACCCGGGCATGACCGTACGAATCGGGCATGAGAATGCTCACGAAGGACTGAACTCCACGTCGGTCGTCGCGGTCGGCTACGGTTCGGGCGACGAGGCAGTCGCCAAACTCGGCGTGGTCGGACCGACCCGCATGGACTACCCCGGAACGATGGGAGCGGTACGCGCAGTGGCACGTTACGTCGGACAGATCCTGGCGGAGTCGTAAGTGGCCACGGATTACTACGCCGTCCTCGGCGTGCGCCGCGACGCAGGGCAGGACGAGATCAAGAAGGCGTTCCGGCGCCTCGCTCGTGAGCTGCACCCGGACGTCAACCCGGATCCGAAGACCCAGGAGCGGTTCAAGGAGATCAACGCCGCTTACGAGGTGCTCTCGGACCCGCAGAAGAAGCAGGTCTACGACCTCGGCGGCGACCCGCTCTCCGGCGCCGCCGCCGGTGGCGGCGCGGGCGGCTTCGGCGCGGGCTTCGGCAACTTCTCCGACATCATGGACGCCTTCTTCGGCACCGCGTCGCAGCGCGGGCCGCGGTCGCGTACGCGGCGCGGCCAGGACGCGATGATCCGGCTCGACATCGAGCTGGACGAGGCGGCCTTCGGAACGACGAAGGACATCCAGGTCGACACGGCCATCGTCTGCACCACGTGCAGCGGCGAGGGCGCGGCGCCGGGGACGTCGGCGCAGACCTGCGACATGTGCCGCGGCCGCGGCGAGGTCTCGCAGGTGACGCGGTCCTTCCTCGGGCAGGTCATGACCTCGCGGCCGTGCCCGCAGTGCCAGGGGTTCGGCACGGTCGTGCCGAACCCGTGCCCGGAGTGCGCGGGCGACGGGCGCGTACGGTCGCGGCGCACGCTCACCGTCAAGATCCCGGCCGGTGTCGACAACGGCACCCGCATCCAGCTCGCGGGCGAGGGTGAGGTCGGCCCGGGGGGCGGCCCGGCGGGCGACCTGTACGTCGAGATCCACGAGCTGCCGCACGCGGTGTTCCAGCGCCGCGGCGACGACCTGCACTGCACGGTCACCATCCCGATGACGGCGGCCGCGCTCGGCACGAAGGTGCCGCTGGAGACGCTGGACGGGCTCGAGGAGGTCGACATCCGGCCGGGGACGCAGTCCGGGCAGTCGATCCCGCTGCACCAGCGCGGGATCACGCACCTGCGAGGCGGCGGGCGCGGCGACCTGGTCGTCCACGTCGAGGTCCAGACCCCGTCGAAGCTCGATCCGCAGCAGGAGGACCTGCTGCGGCAGCTGGCGAAGCTGCGTGGCGAGGAACGGCCGCTGGGCCAGTTCCAGCCGGGCCAGCAGGGCCTCTTCTCCCGCCTGAAGGACGCCTTCAACGGCCGCTAGCCGTGGTGTGGGCATTCGTTCCGCGGGGCGGAACGGGTGGGCACACCACGGCCCGCACCCGGCAACGGCGGCGTACCCCCGCCGGAGGGTTGCCGTCTCGTACGCGGCTGCACGCCGGTGGCCGCGGTGTGCCCACCCGTCCCGCCCCGCGGGACGAATGCCCACACCGGGGGGCGGAGGGGCCCGTTCCGCCCTGGGGAACGACTGCCCACAGCCGTGGGGCGCGTGCCCGCACCGCGGCGGCGGGGCCCGCTCAGCCGCAGGGCGTCACCGCGTGACACCATGTGGACATGCCCTCCGTGTTCTCCGATCTGTCGCCGCACCCCATCGTGCAGGCCCCCATGGCCGGCGGCGCCTCGTGCCCCGAGCTCGCCGCCGCCGTGTGCGACGCGGGCGGCCTCGGCTTCCTGGCTGCCGGGTACAAGACGCCGGAGGCCATGTACCAGGAGATCAAGCGGCTCCGCGGGCTCACCCAGCGCCCCTTCGGCGTGAACCTCTTCATGCCGCAGCCCTGCGTCGCCGACCCGTCCGCCGTCGAGGTCTACCGCGAGCAGCTCGCGGGCGAGGCCGCCTGGTACGAGACGCCGCTCGGCGACACCGACGGGTCGACGGACGACGCGTACGAGGCCAAGCTCGCGATCCTGCTCGACGACCCCGTCCCGGTCGTCTCCTTCACCTTCGGCTGCCCCTCGCGCGCCGTCCTCGACGCCTTCGGCAAGACCGGCACGCTCACGGTCGTCACCGTCACCAGCGTCGCCGAGGCGCAGGCCGCCCAGTGGTCGGGCGCCGACGCCGTCTGCGTCCAGGGCATCGAGGCGGGCGGCCACCAGGGCACCCACCACGACGACCCGCAGGCCGACGGCACCGCCTCCGGCGTCGGCCTGCTGACGCTCATCGCGCAGGTCCGCGAGGCCGTACAGCTGCCGATCGTGGCGGCGGGCGGGCTGATGCGCGGCGGACAGATCGCGGGCGCCCTGGCCGCGGGAGCCGCCGCGGTCCAGCTCGGCACGGCCTTCCTCGTCACCACCGAGTCGGGCGCGAACGCGCTGCACAAGCGGGCGATGACGGAGCCGCTGTTCACCGGCACCCAGCTCACCCGCGCCTTCTCGGGACGCCCGGCGCGCGGCCTGGTCAACCGCTTCATCCGCGAGCACGGCCCGTACGCGCCGGCCGCCTACCCGCAGATCCACTACCTGACCGCCGGGCTGCGCAAGGCCGCGGCCACGGCGGGCGACCCGCAGGGCATGGCGCTGTGGGCGGGCCAGGGCCACAAGCTGGCGCGCCAGCTGCCGGCCGGGCAGCTGGTCGAGGTGCTGACCGCCGAACTGGAGGCCGCGCGGGCGACGTTGACGCTCGGGGCCGCCACGTGACGGCTCCGGTCTTCCTGGTCGACCGCGACCGGCTCCGGCTCGGGAACGGCGCGAGGGCCATCACGCTCGACGGGCCCGAGGGCCGCCACGCGGTGTCCGTACGGCGGCTGCGCATCGGCGAGGAGATCGTGCTGACGGACGGCGCGGGCAGCGGGGCGTACGGCACGGTGGCCGCCGTCGAGGGCAAGGACCGGCTGGAGGTCGCGGTCTGCGAGCTCCGTACGGAGGCCGAGCCGCGGCCCCGGATCACCGTCGTCCAGGCACTGCCCAAGGGGGACAGGGGCGAACTCGCCGTCGAGACCATGACGGAGACCGGTGCCGACGCGATCGTCCCGTGGGCGGCGGCGCGCTGCGTCACGCAGTGGAAGGGCGAGCGCGGACTGAAGTCGCTGGGCAAGTGGCGGGCCACCGCCCGCGAGGCGGGCAAGCAGTCCCGCCGCCTCCGCTTCCCCGAGGTGACCGAGCCGATGACGACGCGTCAGGTCGCCGGGATGCTGGCGGGGGCGGCGTTCGCGGCCGTGCTCCACGAGGAGGGCAGCGAGCCGCTGGCCTCGGCGGAACTCCCCGCCGAGGGGGACATCGTGCTGGTCGTCGGCCCCGAGGGAGGCGTCTCCTCGGAGGAGCTTGCGGCGTTCGGGGAAGCGGGAGCGAAGCCGTACCGGCTGGGCCCGAGCGTGCTGCGCACCTCCACCGCGGGCACGGCGGCGACGGCCCTGCTGCTGGGCCGTACGGGCCGCTGGTCCTGACCGTACCCTGCCCACTGATCGCAAGTCACGGAAAGTGCTGGTCGGGCCCGCAGCGCGTGATTAGTGTGGCGGGGTGACCCAGCCTTCGACGCCTTCTTCGCCGCAGCCCTCGTATCTCCGCCACCCGCATCTGCACGGCGAGTTGATCACCTTCACCGCCGAGGACGACGTATGGGCCGCCCCCATCGGCGGGGGCCGCGCCTGGCGGGTCAGCGCCGACAACATGCCCGTCTCGTACCCGCGCATCTCCCCGGACGGCGGGCACATCGCCTGGACCTCCACCCGCGACGGCGCGCCCGAGGTGCACATCGCGCCCGTGGACGGCGGCAGCTCCACGCGGCTCACCTACTGGGGCAGCTGGAAGACCGCGGTCCGCGGCTGGACGCCCGGCGGCGAGGTGCTGGCGATCAGCACGTACGAGCAGGCGTCCGTGCGCCGCACCTGGGCGCGGGCCGTCCCGCTGGACGGCGGCCCGGCGCGCACGCTCCCGTACGGTCCGGTCGGCGCCGTGGCGTACGGCCCGGGCGGGGCCCGCGGGGGCGTGCTGCTGCTCTCGGCGACCATGGGCCGCGAGGCCGCGGCCTGGAAGCGCTACCGCGGCGGCACGGCGGGCAAGCTGTGGCTCGACCGCGACGGGAGCGGGGAGTTCGAGCGGCTGCACGCAGAGCTCGACGGGAACATCGAGTGCCCGCTGTGGGTGGGGGACCGGATCGCGTTCCTCTCCGACCACGAGAGCACCGGCGCGCTCTACTCCTCCCTCCCCGACGGCTCCGACCTGCGCCGTCACACCGCACTCGACGGCTTTTACGCCCGCCACGCGGCCACCGACGGGACCCGCGTCACGTACTCCTCGGCGGGCGAACTGTGGCTGCTGGACGACCTGGAGAGCGCGGAGCCGCGCCGCCTCGGCGTCCGCCTCGGCGGCCAGCGCAGCGACCTCCAGCCGCACCCGGTGCGGGCCTCCGCGTATCTCGGCGAGGCCCGGCCGGACCGGACCGGCCGGGGCAGCGCGGTCGAGGTGCGCGGCAGCATCCACTGGGTCACCCACCGGGAGGGCCCGGCCCGGGCGCTCGCCGCGACCCCGGGCGTACGCGGGCGGCTGCCGCGCGTCTTCCGGGCCGGACCGGGCGGCGACGAGCACGTCGTGTGGGTCACGGACGCGGAGGGCGAGGACGCCCTCGAGTTCGCCCCGGCCTGCGGTGCGGCACCCGGCGCGGCCCCGCGCCGCCTCGGCGCCGGGCAGCTCGGCCGGGTCCTCGACCTCGCCATGGCCCCCGACGGCAGCCGCGCCGCCGTCGCCTCCCACGACGGCCGCGTGCTGATCGTCGAGCGGGAGTCCGGGGAGGTCCGCGAGGTCGTGCGCAGCGCGTACGGCGACGCCGACGGCCTTGTGTTCTCGCCCGACTCCGGATGGCTCGCCTGGTCACACCCGGGCCCGGGACCCTTGCGCCAGCTGAAGATCGCCAACGCCGCCGACCTGTCCGTCGCTGACGCGACGCCGCTGCGCTTCAACGACTTCTCGCCCGCCTTCACCGCCGACGGCAAGCACCTCGCCTTCCTCTCCGAGCGGGCGTTCGACCCGGTCTACGACGCGCACGTCTTCGACCTGGCGTTCGTCGGCGCCTGCCGCCCGCACCTCATCACGCTCGCCGCCACCACGCCCTCGCCGTTCGGCCCGCAGCGGCACGGCCGCACCTTCGGGGACGACAAGGCGGACGAGGGCGGTGGCGGCGACCACCGGGAGGACCAGGACCAGGCGCCGCCCGCCACTCGTATCGACCTCGACGGGCTCGCCGACCGCATCGTGCCCTTCCCGGTCGAGGCCGCCCGCTACTCGACGCTGCGCGCCGCCGAGGACGGCGTGCTGTGGCTGCGCCACCCGCTGCGCGGCGTCCTCGGGTCCGCCCTGGCCACCCCGGACGACGACGGGCCCACCACCGCACTCCTGCGCTACGACCTCGCCCAGCGGCGCGTCGAGGAACTCACCGGGAACGCCGACGACTTCGCCGTCAGCGGCGACGGCAGGCGGCTGCTGCTCCTCACCGGCGACAAGCTGCGGGTCGTACCCGCCGACGGCAAGCCGTCCTCGGCGGGCGACGACGAGGACGGCGGGGACAGCCTCACCGTCGACCTGTCGCGGATCCGGCTGACCGTCGAACCGGCCGCCGAGTGGCGGCAGATGTACGACGAGGCCGGGCGCCTCATGCGCGACAACTTCTGGCGGCCGGACCTGGGAGGGGTCGACTGGGACGCGGTCCTCGACCGCTACCGGCCGGCGCTCGCCCGCGCCGCGACCCACGACGACCTGGTGGACCTGCTGTGGGAGGTCCAGGGCGAGCTCGGCACCTCCCACGCGTACGTCACCCCGCCCGGCGGGTACGGCGACCCGGCCCACCGGCAGGGGCTGCTCGGCGCGGACCTCGCCCGTGACGACGACGGGGTGTGGCGCATCGAGCGGATCCTGCCGTCGGAGAGCTCCGACCCGCACGCCCGCTCCCCGCTCGCCGCACCCGGCGTGGCCGTACGGGCCGGGGATGCGATCGTCGCGGTCGACGGGCACCGGGTGGACCCGGTCACCGGTCCTGGCCCGCTGCTGGTCGGCGCGGCCGGCAAGCCCGTCGAGCTGACGATCGCCCCGGCCGGGGGCGGCGACCCGCGGCACGCGGTCGTCGTGCCGATCGCGGACGAGGAGCCGCTGCGCTACCACGCGTGGGTCGCGGACCGGCGCGCGTACGTGCATGAACGGTCCGGCGGGCGGCTCGGCTATCTGCACGTCCCTGACATGCAGGCGCCGGGCTGGGCTCAGATCCATCGCGACCTGCGCGTCGAAGTCGCCCGCGAGGGCCTGGTCGTGGACGTCCGCGAGAACCGCGGCGGGCATACCTCCCAGCTGGTCGTCGAGAAGCTGGCACGCCGGATCGTCGGCTGGGACCTGCCGCGCGGGCTGCAGCCGATGAGCTACCCGCAGGACGCGCCGCGCGGGCCGGTCGTCGCCGTCGCGAACGAGTTCTCGGGGTCGGACGGGGACATCGTCAACGCCGCGATCAAGGCACTGGGGATCGGCCCGGTGGTCGGCACGCGGACGTGGGGCGGGGTGATCGGGATCGACCACCGGTACGGGCTGGTCGACGGCACGGTGGTGACCCAGCCGAAGTACGCGTTCTGGCTGGAGGGTTACGGGTGGGGCGTGGAGAACCACGGGGTCGACCCGGACGTGGAGGTCGTCCACGCGCCTCAGGACTGGGCGGCGGGCCGCGACCCCCAACTCGACGAGGCGATCCGCATCGCCCTGGCGGCCCTCTCGGAAAACCCGGCGAAGTCCCCCCCGGACCTCCCGGCTTCGCCCTGACCGCTCGCACGGCACGCACGGCCACCGGCCATACGGCTGGGTGCAGTTGGGGTGGGCACGGGGCCGGTTGTCGGCCCCGCCCGGTCAGGCGCTGTCAGACCCGCAGGGTGCGGTCGAGCCAGTCGAAGACGGTCTCGCAGTGCGTCTGCGGCGCCATGGGCGAGCAGTGGAGCTGAGCGCCTTGCGCGGCGGTGAGCTTGATGTACTTCTTCGGCGAGCGGAGCAGGTCGTAGAGGGCCTTCGGCTGGCCCGGATAGAACTGCTCGGCGTCGTAGTCCAGGACCAGTGTCGGGCACGTGATCTGCGGCACGACCTTGGCGATGTCGAGCGCGATGACGGCCTGGGCGGGCGTCCAGAAGTCGGTGAAGACGCGGCCCTCGCGGGCGGCGCGCATCACGGCCGGGTCGAACGGCTCGAAGCGCTTCTCGAGGAGGAAGCGGAGCTCGGGGGTGAGCGTCGGCACGACCTCCTCGTTCCAGAGCCGGTTGGTCTCCTCCTTGGTGTCCTGGAGGATGTCCCGGATCTCGGGCGGGAAGCCCAGCCACGGTGAGACGCAGCCGGGCATGGCGGCCAGCGCGGCGATGCGGTGCTCGGAGGCGGCGGCCCGCGGAGCGAGATTCCCGCCCATGCTCAGCCCGGTGAGCGCGATGCGGTCGTGGTCGACGTCGCTGCGCTTGTGGAGCCAGTCGACCAGCGGGGTCACCACGTGGTCCCAGCGCCCGGTGAACGGGATCTGGTTGACGAAGATCATCTGGCCCTGTCCCGGGCCGTCGTAGACCAGAGCGTTCCAGCCGCGCTCCAGGGCGGCGAACACGCCGTAGGTCCACATGTCGACGTTCTGGCCGTCGCTGCCATTGGTGAGGATGACCGTGGGGCGGCGGGCACCGGAGTCGTCGGGGCGGAAGAACCAGACCGGCATCTTCACCTTGCCCCCGTTGACGGTGGTCTGCTCGGCGGCCGGGTCGCAGAGCCGGGCGAAGAGGTCCCACTGTTCGCGGGCCGCCCAGTAGACGTTCTCCTCGGCGCCCGGATCGTCGCTGCCGAGGACGTAGAACAGAGCCTGCGCGTAATACTGGGACGCCCGGAGCGCCTCGGCCCGCTGGGTCTGCGTCCGGCCCTTCTTGCCGGCTGCGGCAGCGCTCGCGGACAGCCGGTCGCCCCAGTCGAGGAAGGTCTTGGTGTAGGACTGGTTGCTCAGCCGGGCCCCATTGATGGAGTTGACGGCGGTGAGCACCTCGCCGACCTCCGAGGCGCCGTACCCCGCGGCGCCGAGCGCCAGGAGTGCGGAGAAGTTGAACCCGGGGTCGGTGAAGAGCTGCATGGCCCCGGGGGTCGGCGTATCGGCGGGCTCGGCCGGAGACGTGGGCTTCGGGGTGGGAGCGGCAGCGAACGCCGTGCCGCCTGCCGCCGCGGAGACGGTGGCCGCACCTGCTCCAGCGACGAGTCCTCTGAGGGCAACACGCCTGGTCAGGTCGTGTCCGGAAGGTGTGGAAGCGTGGGTCATCCTCGCAACGTAAAAGGCCGGATGTCCTTCCCTGAGGCGCCACTCGCGCCATGCTCCGAATGGACCGGGCCGCTTCACCATCCGCGAGCCTTCGGGTGCGGCAGGGCGGCTGAGAAGGTGCCTCTCCGGCTGGGCCGACGGGCTGGGACGAGGAGGCGTACCTCCCGTGCTGCGCGCCGCAGGCGGTTCGTAGGGTGGGGGCATGTCCGAGGAGACACCGCTCATCCGCAGTCTGCGCGCCGCCGTTGAGGCCGCGCCGGAAGACGTACCGCTGCGCCTGCACCTCGCCGGGCTGCTGCTCGACGCCGGGCGCGGTGACGAGGCCGTGGCCGAGATCGCGGCGGCGCTGCAGCGCTCGCCCGGCGACGCGCAGGCGCGGGCCCTGATGGCACGGGCCATGGGCGGCAGCCCGCCGCCCGCCCCGGACGGCGGCGCGGCGCAGGCTCCCGCGCCGCAAGCGCCTGCGCCCCAAGCGCCTGCCCCAGACGGCGGGTTCGACTGGCAGGCGGCCGAGCGCGAGGTCGGGGACGTGGTACCGCCGCGCTTCGTCCCGTCGTCGGACGACAGTGAGGGCGGCGGTGAGGGCGGCCGTAAGGAAGAGCGCCTTCAACCGCCCCTCGCCGCCGACGGCCCCGCCGACCCCGGCGGCGCCTCCACCTGGGACGTCGAAGCAGCCGGCGCCGTACGCCTCGCCGACGTCGGCGGCATGCACGAGGTGAAGGAGCGCCTGGAGGCGGCCTTCCTCGCCCCCATGCGCAACCCCGAGCTGCGCAGGCTCTACGGCAAGAGCCTGCGCGGCGGCCTGCTCCTCTACGGCCCGCCGGGCTGCGGCAAGACGTTCATCGCGCGCGCCGTCGCGGGCGAACTCGGCGCGCAGTTCCTGTCCGTGTCGCTCAGCGATGTCCTCGACATGTGGATCGGCGCCTCCGAGCGCAACCTCCACGACGTCTTCGAGACCGCCCGCACCTCCGCCCCCTGCGTCCTCTTCCTCGACGAGATCGACGCTCTCGGCGCCAAGCGCAGCCGTATGCACCACAGCGGGCTGCGCAACACCGTCAACCAGCTCCTGACCGAGCTGGACGGGGTGAACGGCGACAACGAGGGCGTGTTCGTGCTCGCCGCCACCAACCACCCCTGGGACGTGGACACGGCCCTGCGCCGCCCCGGCCGCTTCGACCGCACGCTGCTCGTCCTGCCCCCCGACGAGCCCGCCCGCGAGGCGATCCTCCGCTACCACCTGCGCGACCGCCCCGTCGCGGGCATCGAGCTCGGCAAGCTGGTGCGCCGTACCGACGGCTTCTCGGGCGCGGACCTGGCCCACCTCTGCGAGACCGCGTCCGAGAAGGCGCTGCTCGACTCCGTCCGGACCGGCGAGCCCCGGATGATCGGCATGCCGGACCTGATGGAGGCGGCCAAGCAGCTGCGCCCGTCCACGGACGCGTGGTTCGCCGCGGCCCGCAATGTCGCGATGTTCAGCAACGAGGGCGGCACGTACGACGACCTGCTCGCGTATCTCAAGCGCAAGAGGAAGCTGTGACTTCTGTGACAGCAGCGGTGCGAAACCACGGCGGGCGCCGGTGACCGCCGTGGCCGTCGAAACCCTGCGCCGCGCCCAGGCCCTCGCCGACCTGGGCCGGTACGAGCAGGCGGCCGCGCTGCTCGTCCAGTACCTGGCCGACGACCCCGGCAGCGCCGCCGCCTGGGCCGAGCTGGCCCGCTGCCGCTCCCTCCTCGACGACAACGAGGGCGCGCTGCGGGCCGCGGACGAGTCGCTGGCCGCCGACCCCTCGCAGGCGAGGGTCTGGCAGACGCGGGCGGCCGCGCTGAGCGACCTCGGCCGGTACGAGGAGGCGGCCGCCGCCGCGCACGAGGCCGTGCGCGCCGAGCCCGGCTACTGGGGCGGCCACCTCGTCCTCGCCAGCACGCTGCTGCGCCAGGGCCGCGCGGGCGAGGCGTACGAGGTCGCCCGCCACGTCGTCCACCTCGAGCCCGAGGAGTCCCGCGCGCACTACATGGTCGGCATGACCGCCCAGACGCTGCGCAACTACCCGGTCGCGGAGCAGGCCTACCGCGAGGCGCTGCGGCTCGACCCGGAGAACACCTACGCCCGCAACAACCTCTCCGTCCTGCATATGAACCGGCGCCTGGGCCGCCGCAGCCGCTGGAGCCTGGCGCTCGAGGGCTTCGCCGACGTCGCAGCCGTCGACCTCGAGGACCGCACCGCCCGCCACAACCTGGAGGTCATGGTCTTCGGTGCGGTCGCCAAGGCCCGCTGGATCGCGGCGCTCGGCCTGTTCGCCGGGATGATCGGCGCCGCCTCGTCCGGCGCGGGCCAGGGCACCCCGCCGCAGCCCGGAGAGCTCGGCCCCCGCCTCGGAGCGCTCGCCGTGATCGCCGCGCTGTGGGCGGCCTGGGCGTGGCGCGTACGGTCCAGGATCCCGGCGCGGCTGCGCGCCCCGCTGCTCTCGCTGGCCCGGCACTGCGCGCACATCGCCGTGCTGGCCTGCGCGATCGGGGTGGTGGCGGCGATCTCGGTGCTGGTCGTGGCCGTGCCGTGGACGAACCCGGGCTTCCTGGGCACGACCGTCGCGCCGTCCGTCTGGCTGGTGGTCCTGGCGTACTGGGGCTGCCGGGCGGCGCTGCGGCGGCGCAGGCCCAAGGATTGAAGTACGGGAGGTACGGGCCGATAGCATGCGGTCCGTAATGATCGGCTGCATTTGATCGCCTGCGCGAATGATCCGCGCGAAGGAGGCCCGGGCATGGCCGGAGAGCGGCAGGACGACTGCCTGTTCTGCAAGATCGTCGTGGGGGAGGTCCCGGCTGACGTCGTGCGCGAGACCGACACCACCCTCGCGTTCCGCGACATCAACCCCCAGGCGCCCACGCACGTCCTCGTCGTCCCCAAGGCCCACTACCGGGACGCCGCCACCCTCGCGGCCGCCGATCCGCAGCTCACGGCGGACGTGCTGCGCGAGGCGGGCGAGGTCGCGGCCGAGGACAAGGTCGACGGGACCGGCTACCGCATCGTGTTCAACACCGGCAGCGGCGCGGGCCAGACGGTCTGGCACGCCCATGCGCACGTCCTCGGCGGCCGCGGCTTCAACTGGCCCCCGGGATAGGGCGGGAAAAGAGCTCCCGTTGTCCGCCCGCGAACTCGTCGTCCTCGGCACGGCCAGCCAGGTGCCCACCCGGCACCGGAACCACAACGGCTATCTGCTGCGCTGGGACGGCGAGGGCATCCTCTTCGACCCCGGCGAGGGCACCCAGCGGCAGATGCTGCTCGCGGGCGTGGCGGCCCACGACCTCAACCGGATCTGCGTCACGCACTTCCACGGCGACCACTCGCTGGGCCTGGCCGGGGTCATCCAGCGCATCAACCTCGACCGGGTGCCGCACCCGGTCACCGCGCACTACCCGGCGAGCGGCGAGCGCTTCTTCGGCCGGCTGCGCTACGCCACCGCGTACCGCGAGAAGGTCCGTCTGATCGAGCACGCCGTCTCGGGCGACGGCGGAGTGCTCGCGTCCCAGCCCCGGTTCACGCTGGAGGCCCGCAAGCTCTCGCATCCCGTGGAGGCCTTCGGCTACCGCCTCACCGAGCCGGACGGCCGCCGCATGCTGCCGGAGCTGCTGGCGGCGTACGGGATCGCAGGGCCGGACATCGGGCGCCTGCAGCACGACGGCGCGCTCGCCACCGCCGAGCACGGCACGGTCACCGTCGAGCAGGTCAGCGAGGTACGGCGGGGGCAGCGCTTCGCGTTCGTCATGGACACCCGGATGTGCGACGGCGTGTACGCGCTCGCCGAGGGCTGCGACATGCTCGTCATCGAGTCGACGTTTCTCGACGACGCGGTGGAACTCGCGGAGGAATACGGGCACCTGACGGCAGGTCAGGCAGGCCGCGCCGCAGCGGAGTCGGGCGTACGGCATCTGGTGCTGACGCACTTCTCGCAGCGCTACTCGGAGCCCGCCGAGTTCGAACGGCAGGCCCGCGCGGCGGGCTACGAGGGCGAGCTGACGATCGCCCGCGACCTGGACCGCATCCCGATGCCGAAGCGCCGCTAGGGGCCGTGGTGTGGGCATTCGTTCCGCGGGGCGGAACGGGTGGGCACAAACCGGCCACCGGCCTGCGGCCGCGTACGAAACGACAACCCCGCGGCGGGGGTGCGCGCCGTTGCCGGGTGCGGGTCGCTGTGCCCACCCTCCCCCATAGCCTGAACGGCATGGGGGTACCCCCATCGCCCCGCGGAACGAATGCCCACAGCTGGTGACGAGGAGGCGAGGCAGGGCGTCGCGCCTTAGCCTGAAAAGGCGCGCCCTGAGGGCGCTCCAAGCCGGGGGAGCGGGGCTCATGAAGCCGACCGTCCGCATCAGCATGCTGGCCGCGGCGCTCGCAGCGCTGCTGGCCGTACCCGGTGCCGGGCTCGCCGAGCGGGCTGCCCGGCCGGTGCCCGCCGCGGCCACCGCCCGCACCGACGCCGGGCCCACCCACCTCGCGTACGACATCCGCCTGCGCGCCGACGCCACAGCCACCCGATGGACCGGACGGCAGACCGTGTCGTTCACCAACACCGGCGGCACTCCCCTGCGCGAGGTGTATCTGCGGCTCTGGGGCAACGCCTGGGACGGCTGCGGACCGGCAGGCAGGACAACCCCCGTGCAGGTCACGGGCGTCGAGGGCGGCACCGCCCGCGGGCTGTCCGCCGGCTGCACCGCCCTCCGCGTCGACCTGCCGGAGCCGCTCCCGCACGGCGCCCGTGGCACCGTCGGATTCGATCTGGCGGTCACCGTGCCCGACCGGGCCGAGCGCTTCGGCCGGCACGGCCCGTATCGCTTCCTCGGCAACGCCCTGCCCGTGCTGGCCGTACGGGACGCCACGCACGGCTGGCACCTCGACCCCGACGTCGGTTTCGGCGAGAGCTACTACACCCTCGCCGCCGACTTCCGGGTACGGCTCGACCACCCCTCGGCCCTGAAAGTGCCCACGACCGGCACCGCCACCACACGCCGCGGAGAGCCCGGCGGCCGGACCGTCACCACCGCCACCGCGCGCCAGGCCCGCGACTTCGCCTTCGCCGCGGGCCCCTTCCGCACGGCAACCGCCCTCTCACCCTCCGGAATCCGCATCACCGCCTACCGCACCGCCGCCACCCCGGCACCCGCCGCCGACGCGGCACGGCGCGTCGCCGCCGAGGCCGTCGACGACTTCGGTGCGCGCTTCGGCCGCTATCCGTACGGCGAGGTGGACCTCGTGCTGCACGACGGATTCGACGCCACCGGGGGCGACATGGAGTACCCCGGGCTCGTCCTGCTCAACGCGGGGTCGCTCAACGTGGGTTCGCTCAACGTGGGTTCGCTCAACGCGGGCTCGCTCAACCCGGGCGCGGTGCGCAGCGCGACGGTGCATGAGGTGGCACACCAGTGGTGGTACGGCATCATCGGCAACGACCAGTTCGGCTCGCCCTGGCTGGACGAGGCCTTCGCCGTCTACGCCGAGGACGTCTTCCGCGGCGACCACCGCCCCGGCTGCCGGCCGGCCGCGGACGCGGCCCGCTCCATGGGCCACTGGGCGGCGCGGAGCGGCGGTGCGTGGAAGGCCGCCGTCTACGAGGGCGGTTCATGCGCGCTGCACGACCTGGAGCGGGAGATCGGCGGCCCCGCGATGGCCCGGCTGCTGCGGGACTACGCCCGCGACCGCTGGTACGGCGTGTCCACCACCGCCACCTTCCAGCGCGCCGCCGAGGCCGTCGCGCACAAAGACCTCGGCCCCTTCTGGCGCGAGCACGGCATCCGCTGACCCGGCCCATGTCCGACCCGGTCCATACGATGGGTCACAGGGGATCGACCTGCACCGATCGCTCGGCCAACAGCCGGCCATCACCCGGCCGTGACCCAGCGATCGCGCGGCCATCACCCAGCCGTCGTCCAGCCGTCGTCCAGCCGTAGCCCCACCCCCACCCATCACCGTCGAGCCGAGGAGCGGAGCGTGAAGGGAAGCGACAGAATCAGGCCGCCCCGCCCGGCGGCCGGAGCGGAGAGCGTCCCCGCTGCGAGCAGCCACCTCGTGGACCCGCTCGCCCCCCTCCGCACGCCCGCCGACCCGCCCGTCGACGTCTATCTCACCGGCACCGTCTTCCTGGACATCATCTTCACCGGACTCGACAGCGCCCCCGTCCGCGGCACCGAGTCCTGGGCGCAGGGCATGGGCTCGAGCCCCGGCGGGGTCGCCAACATGGCCACCGCCCTGGCCCGGCTCGGCCTGCGCACCTCGCTCGCCGCCGCCTTCGGCGACGACGTCTACGGCGACTACTGCTGGGACAGCCTCGAGAACGGCGAGGGCATCGACCTGTCCCAGTCGCACCGCGTGCCCGGATGGCACTCCCCGGTCACCGTCTCCATGGCGTACGAG